>NZ_FAOZ01000019.1 GCF_001536285.1 Parafrankia irregularis
GGTGGTGCTCAGGGTGGTTCCACGGGTTCCTTCGGGGGTGGCGGCGCTCAGGGTGGTTCCACGGGCTCGTTCGGGGGCGGGGGTGGCGCTCAGGGTGGGTCGACCGGCTCCTTCCGCTGAGAACTTCCTAGTGTCCGCCTAGTTTTTGTTTGGGTATGACGGGCAGCCCTCCCTTCTCCCATCTGGAGAAATCTGCCAGGTGGGAGAGGCGGAGGGCTTTCGCTTACATGAAGAGCTGGGCTAAATGATGTTGCGAGGATCTCCCTGATAGGGGTGTGTACTCGCACCAATCACACCAGGTGGGCCGGGTTGGTGATCTGATCTACTTTTGCCATGTGATCCGGTCCGGACGAGTTCGACGCTTTGCTGTCGCGAAATATGTCACTCGAAATTTTTCCGCAACACGCCGGTCTGGTGGAAGCGGCTGATCCGACGGCTTGATAGCTACCATCCCGCTGCGACGAGGTGGATCCTGATGTCGAGCGGGGAAATCATGATTGTTAAGAAGACCTGGTCCGTTCTGGCTCTGGCCGGTGGAATGTCTGCTGCTGCTATCTTGTCGGCGTCTCCTGCCAGGGCCGACATATCGATAGCCGTTGATCCGGCTCAGGCCAACCTGGTGGCGCCCGTGGTCACTGTAGGAGATGGTCAGGAGGGTTTCGGAGAAGTGGAGCCCACAGTTTTGGACGCCGGGCAGGGCCTGGCTATTCCGAGCGGATTGAACCTCTCCATTCTGTCGACCGGAAGCATCACGATCGGTATTGGCGCGCCGGTTACTGCGGAGACCGTTGTCGGTGGCCCGACGAGTACCTTCGGTGCGGCGTCCAGCGCTCAGGGTGGGTCGACTGGCTCGTTCGATGGAGATGGAACCCAGGGTGGGTCATCCCAAACAACCAGACAGGTTGAGGAAGGCGTGACCATCGATATCTCCACACCGCGGAACCCGGGCGGCAAGGAGACGACTGGGTCGTTCGGTAAGGGTGGCGCTCAGGGTGGGTCGACCGGGTCCTTTGGTAAGGGCGGGTCTCAGGGTGGGTCGACTGGGTCGTTCGGTAAGGGCGGGTCCCAGGGTGGGTCGACTGGGTCGTTCGGTAAGGGTGGCGCTCAGGGTGGGTCGACCGGGTCCTTTGGTAAGGGCGGGTCTCAGGGTGGGTCGACTGGGTCGTTCGGTAAGGGCGGGTCCCAGGGTGGGTCGACTGGGTCGTTCGGTAAGGGTGGCGCTCAGGGTGGGTCGACCGGGTCCTTTGGTAAGGGCGGGTCCCAGGGTGGGTCGACCGGGTCCTTTGGTAAGGGTGGCGCTCAGGGTGGGTCGACTGGGTCGTTCGGTAAGGGCGGGTCCCAGGGTGGGTCCACCGGGTCGTTCGGCAAGGGTGGGTCGACCGGGCCGAACCACGCGGCCGCCGACGGCTTCGCGCCGACCGGGAGCGCTGCCGACACGTCGATCAGTCAACTCCTTCAGGATCTCCTGGAGTTCTCCGCGATTGTTCACTGGCTTGGCTTCTAGAACAGTTCCGAGGATGGTCCACGGAAAAGGTGGGAACCAGGTGCGTCCCAGCGCCAGGTGATTTCGCGCATGCGGACGAGTAGATCCCAGCTGGGTGGACTCATCCTGTTCCGAAGCCATGGCGATGGTTGTTGGGACGGCGGTCGCGATCCACGGCCCGCTGGTGCTGGTCGGTGCGGGTGCAGCGCTGTGATTCGGTGCGGGTCGGCGGACGTGCGTCGACCCGCACCGGCGGACAGCGGTGGATCAGGAGATGCGGGCGATTCCGCCGTACCAGCTGACCTGCGCGTCGGTCGGCCCGTCCGGCGCCGGCTCGGCCCGCCAACGATGGACGATCTGCACCCCGGGCTCGACGAGATCGAGACCTTCGAAGAAGCCCTCGATCTCTTTTCGGGTCCGGGTGGTGAGGGGGATCCCGCGCTGCCGGTAGATCTCGACGAGTCGCCCGGCCTCCTCCGGCGCGACGTCGGCCGTGCAGTGGGTGAGCGCGAGATAGCTGCCCTTGGGCATCGCGTCGAGGTACCGGCGGAGAAGCTCGGTCACCTCGTCGACGTCGGGGAAGAAGTGGAGGATCGCGATCAGGGACAACGCCACCGGGCTGCTCATGTCGAGGGTTTCCCGTACCTCGGGCGAGGCCAGGATCTTCTCCGGTTCGCGCAGGTCGGCGTCCAGGTAGGCGGTGCGGCCTTCGGGCGTGCTGGTGAGCAGTGCACGGGCGTGCGCGAGGACGATCGGGTCGTTGTCGGCGTAGACCACCCGCGACTCGGGGGTGATGCTCTGGGCGACCTCATGCAGATTGGGCGAGGTCGGGATGCCGGTGCCGATGTCCAGGAACTGGCGCAGGCCCACCTCGCCGGCAAGATATCGGGTCGCACGGTGGACGAAGGCGCGGTTCTGCTGGGCGGCGATGCGCAGTGCCGGGAACGCCGTCAGCGCATGTTCAGCGGCTTCCCGGTCGGCCGGGAAGTTGTCCTTGCCACCCAGAAAGAAGTCGTACATGCGAGCGGAATGCGGGACGTCTGTTCGCAGGTCTACCGGCTCGATGTGCTCCTCTGGCCAGCCATACCTGTTCTTGTTGTCGCTCACGTCCCGGCCTCTCTCAGCGTCGTCCGGACATCGGCATGCGCCGTCCCCGCATGCGTCTTGCCGGCGGCTGAGCGGTATCTGCCTGCCGGGTCAGGGAGCAGCGAGATGTTACCGAATTATGGTGGTTCGATCTCAGGGAGTGGCAGGAGGGTCGGCAACGGGACGTGGCGTGGTAGCCCCGCCTGGTGCACGCTCCAGTGGGCGGCGGCCCAGGCGGCTGGCTCCTTTTCCCTGAGTTGAGGAGGATTCGGTCGTGACTGACAACGGTGAAGAGGCCCCCGGCGTCACCCGGACCCGAGGGGCTGCCTGGCGCCTGCTGGACAGGGTGCTGCTCCACGCCCGGGTGGAGTCCGTCGGAATGCTCGCCCGTCGAACGCGGCGCATCGTGCTCACCGGTCCGGCGCTGGCGGATCTCGCCTGGTCACCCGGGCAGAACGTGACCGTGTTCCTCGCCGATCCGACCAGGCTGGCGGGGTGGCGCAATGGCCCACGTGACCTCAAACGCAGCTACTCGGTGTGGGACTACGACCCGTCCGGCCGCATGGAGCTGGCCGTGTACGACCACGGCGGCGAGACCCCTGGGACGTCCTGGGCCCGTCGGGTGGTTCCGGGCGACGAGGTCATCGTCACCCGGCCGGAGGGGCGCCTGGTGGCCCGTCCCGAGGCGGGCGTGCACCTCTTCGTCGGAGAGGACACGGCGGCCGTCTCGTTCGGCGCGATGCTCCGCACGCTGCCCGCGCCGACCCTGGTCCGTGGTGTGATCGAGTGCGATGAGGAGGATGACCGGCTTCCGCTGCCCCGTGCCACGGAGCTGACCTGGGTCCATCGGCGCGGTGCGCCTGCCGCCTCCTCCTCGCTGCTGACCGCGGCGCTCGCCGATCTCGATCTCTCCGGTGGCGAGCCCGGCGCTGCCTACGTGGTCGGTGAGGCTCGCACCTGCCAGGCCGTCCGGCGCCATCTCATCGATGAGCGGGGCTGGCCCCGGCAGCGGGTTCTGGTCAGGGCCTTCTGGACCCCGGGCCGCCGTGGGATGGACTGACCAGTGCCTACGCCGCGGCCGTGGCCAACGGGGCCGCGACCGGCGGAGACTCCTTCCGGATTCCTTTTGCGATCCAGGCAGGCACGGCGTCCGCCCACCCGATCAGGCCGCCCACCCGATCAGGCCGCCCGCCGCGCCGGCCGGTGGCCTGAGCTGGCCGGGCAGGTGGCTGCGGGCCGGCTCATTTCAGGCGGGGGAGCGCCGAGGGCCGTCCAGGGCCGGACCTGCGGCTTCCCGCCGGCGGGCTTGCCCGTGTGAGCCCAGGTAGCCGTGTCGGCGGATCACCTGGAAGGGCCAGCGAAGGGCGCAATGCCGAAGAACTCTGAAGAGTCGACGCCCGGTTGCGTGACGCTTGTGCCGGTGTACGACAGGATGGCCGGGTGCCTCCCCGCCGCTCTGCTGGTCGGCGCGCGATCCCGACCCCGCTCGCGCCGAACACCGCCCCACGTGCCGTTTCGGTGACGCTGCCGACGCGTCCGGGCCCGTCGTCTCAGCAGGCGCTTCCCCTGCCTGTCGACTCCGCTCGTCAGCCTGTGCGCCTGCGTGACCTCCCCACCGTGGTGAGCTGCGGAGGCTGCGACCAGCGCTGGTCCGAGCTGGAGGCCGCGCACTGCCGCGCCTGCCATCAGCTCTGGCCGACAGTGGACGGCTTCGATGACCATCTCGTCGAGTGCCCAGCCTCGCCGGAGATCGCGCCCAGGAAGGCGAAGCGGATTCCCGACCAGCGCCGGAACTCCCCGGAGGCAGCCCAGGAGACGGCCGAGCGTGCCCAGCCGTCGGCGGGGGCCGCGCGGGACGAGTGGAACGTCGCCTGACCGCAGGCCGCTGTCCGCTCCGGCGTTCGTCCCTTCCTTCGCACTGGACGTCGCGCCGGACTTCGTATCGGTGTCCATGTTTGGCGGTCGTTCTCGGTGGATGATGCGGTCATTGGGCGCGACAGCCCGGTGATCGGGTCAGCAAGCTGCTACGTTCCGGCGCGGGAGCGTGCGCGCGCGTTCCGCGATGGTGGGCTCGGAACGGGAGGACGGCATGACCGTGTGCGGGCTGCTGCGGCTGGACGGTGCCGACGTCCGCCGGTCGGAGCTGACCGGAATGCTCGCGGCGTCCTCCATCGGTCTTCCCGCCGCGCGCCGGGTGCATCTGGACGGTTCGTTCGGTGTGGTCACAGCCGCGGATGATGCGGTCGGATCCATGCCACCTGTGCTGGTGGGGCCGGCCGGGCTGGTCATCGTGATCGTCCACCACGGGGCGGGAGCGAGGGTGGTGCGGGTCGGTCGAGCCGGGGGCGCCCGAGCGGCCGCGCCGACGAGCCAGGCAGGCGCCGCCACCGGGCCTTTCCGCACCGCCGGTTCGATCGGTGGCGTCGGGCCGCCGGGGCGGCGTGCCGCTTCGGACGGATCCGATGGCTCCTCGGCCGGCACCGGATCGGTGACTGTGCTGCGTCCCGCCGGCCTGCGCCCGGTAGGCCTGCGTCCCGCGGACGCGGGGGAGTCGCTCCCGGCGGTGGATGCCGCGGATGCCGCGGGCGGTGTGGACGCCGGGGCGCCTTGGCGGGAGCCGACCGGCGACGGTGCCTGGGACGAACGCACTCACGGTGTTCGGGCAGCGGACGCGCTGATGGCCTCGTACCGCGCCGCCGGGCAGCGTGCGCTGGGCACGCTGGACGAGCATCTGTTGGCGATCGTCTGGGAACCCACCCGCCGACGACTGATTGTCAGCCGGGGTGGCCGGCGTGCGGATGACCTGGTGGTCTGGTCCGACGGCCGCTATTTCGCCTTCGGCGCCGAGCCGGGGCAGGTGCTCGCGGTGGGGTCGCTGGGCTCCGTCCGCCCGCGCCGGCTCGCCGCCGGTGAGACCCTGCCGGTGACTGTGGCGACCAGGCTCCGCAGGCCTCCCGCGACCGACTTTCTCCCCCAGGGAGCCGAATCCGCCGTGTTGGACTCTCCCGTCACCTGACCGGCGCGCGCCAGGTGGCGCATTCGTGACCTACGCGGAGGCGGCGCCCCGGCCGGCCCGTACGAGGGTGACGACCTTCCGCTCCGCGACAAAGGACAGGAAGGGGATCGTGCCCGCCAGCATGACGAGAATCGTCCTCTTCGCGGGGAACCGCAGGCGGCTCGCCAGATCGAACGCCGCGGCCAGGTAGATCATGTAAAGCAGCCCATGGATGGGCCCGATGGTCTTCACGACGGCCGGCTCATCCGCCAGATACTTCAGCGGCATGCCGACGACGACCAGAAGAATCAGCACCACGCCGACCACGTAGGCGATGATCCGGTAGCGCAGCAGCGAGGAGCGGACGGCGGCGGGCGTGGACCGCGGCCCGCCCTGTGCGCCGGTCCTGCTGGGCTCGGCCGTGCTCGACCGGGACGTCGCGGGCTCTGAGGATGCCGTCACCGGCGGCCTCCCTTACGGTCGTTGTCCGGGCCGGTGGCGTCGCGTTCGTACAGCGACGCGAGATAGCGGTTGTAGGCGGCGAGCTCGAGGTCCTCTTCGGTCTCCGCCTCCGGGGCGACGGCCGAGACCTGGCCGGGACGTACCTGGGGCAGCGGGGTTACCGTGACGGCACCCGCGGTGCCCTGATGCGGCACGGTCGCCGGAACGGCGGCACCAGCGGCACCGGTGGCACCCGCGACGCTCCCGTCGACGGATGGCGCGGGAGCCTCCGGAGCTATGCGCCCGCCAAGGCCCCACTGGGGGCCGGAGTCCTCTTCGGCGTCCCGTGGATGGAGGTCCTCGGAGACCATCCGCCACCACCAGTAGGCGACGAAGGCCGCGAAGATCGGCCACTCGACGCCGTAGAAGAGGTTCTGCATGCTGCCGTGATCGGACTCACCCTTGGTCCACTGCCAGATGCCCATCCGCAGGAAGAGCCCGATCAGCGCGAGCGCGAGCGCATGGCGGGCGATCCACGACGGGCGGAGCAGAATCCTGCGCACGCAGCCGACGGTACCTGTCCGTCCGCGCGGGCGGGTAGCTCCGGCGATCCGGACGTGGCGGGCGTAGGCACCGGCGATCTGAGGACGGATCGGAAAACGGCCGCGCTGAGCGGCCAAATGGATCACGAGGCCCAATGGATCACAGGACCGTGGAAGTGGTGGTGGGAGGTCCGTGGACGCGTGGAGGGCAGCCCTCCCACCATCCGCGGGGCTCGGTGACCGCGGGCGGATGACGGAAACCGCCGACGGAGATGTGACGTGTGAGCTCCGCGTGCTGGCACCAGGGCGGTAGTGCTCCGGTGCCAGTGTCGGTTCGGCCCGCCCGCCCGGCTGGGGGGGGTTAGCGGGGATCGGGCGGGCCGGAACGACCACCACAACCTGGCGCGGTATGCGGTGGTGCGCTCATATGTCCAGTCGTCCGGGGGCCGTCGGAGGTTGCCGCGGATCGCGGATTTTTTTTCCGTTGTTTTTCGGGGTGACGCCGTGCCCGCCGGGATGGCGCCGTCGGAGGGCGTGGACCTGCCGGCGCCAGTAGCCGGTGCCGGCGTCGACGGTTCTGCTCGGTCGACGGGTCCGCTCGGTCGACGGGTCCGCTCGGCGGTCAGTAGAGGACGGCCGCCGCGAGGGTGAGCATCCGGCTGCCGTCGCTCGCCGTGACGCTGATGGGTGTCGATCCCGCAGCACGAGGAAGCCACACGGAGAGCACGGCGTCGGCGTCGCCGTTGGCTTTGGCGCCATGCGTGGAGCCCAGGGCCACCCGATGGGACTCGGCATCCCGGCCGTCCCCGACGACCACGGTGAACGCGGCGTTCGGCCCCCCGAGATACAGGTCGAGGCGTCGGGGACCCGATCGTGCGTCGATGCTCAGCCGAAACCGGGAGGTGGCGAGGCGGTCGTTGTCGCCCGTGCCGGACGCGAGCGGCCGGCCACCCGTCCACGAGAAGCTGTTCCGAAAGCTGCCGGCCGCGGTGGCCGCGGCCAGGCGGCTGGTGTCGATGCTCGCGGCCGGACGGGCGGCGCGGGTCTGCACGCCTGCGTTGAACAGCACCCAGTCGAGGCAGCCATGTGCTGGCAGGGTCGTCCGCTCGCTGGCACCGAACACCCGAGCGGAGGCGGAGCTGCCGGCGGACTCGCGCGTGGACGCATCGCGATCGTGCCCCGTGCCGGACGAGTCCCCGAACCGGTGGTAGGAGGAGTCGTCGCCGTCGCGGCCCTGCGTTCCGGTTGAGGAGTCACGGTCTTGTTGCTGGCCATGCTGACGGTCCGAAGCACCGCCTCCCCAGCCGGAGCCGCCTCCCCAGCCGGAGCCGGATGCCGAGCCCGTCATCCCACGCGCCGTTCCGCGCACCGTGCCAGGCTTCGTCGCACCGATGCTCCCGTTGGATTGTTCCCCCGGGGGCGGGCTGGCAGCGTTGGTGGTCGGCGTCGGCACCGGCGGAGTCCGGGTCGGACCGGCGGACTCGGCGAGCTGTTCCGACGGCCGCACGATGCCCTTGGTCGGCCGGGGTTCGGTGGTGGGTGCGGTGGGAGTCCGGGTTGCCGGGTGCGATGAGACGGTCACGGTGCCCAGGTCGGTGTTGCTGTGCGTGAGCACACTGCTCAGCAGGAACACCCCGACGATCGACGCGGCGCCGGCACCGGCGAGGAGCGGCAGGCGGCCTCGGCCTCGGCCTCGGTCTCGGTCCTGGGCTGGGCGTGGCCGTGGTCGGACCCCGCCCGGCCGTTTCGTCAGCAGGTCGCGGCGCCCGGACGTCGACCGAGGGGTCCACGTGGCGGACCGACTGTCGACCGTGCGGTCCGTGCCGGGCGTGTCGTCGGTCGAGCTGGTCCCGGCCGTGGCGGACGCGCCGGCCGCGGGCAGCGCGGGTTCCGTGGTGAGCAGGCCTCCTGCCTGGAGGCGGGCGCGGATTCGCTCCGTGTTCGGATCGTGGCTTGCGAGTTCGCGGGCGAACAGAGCCCGCAGTGTGCTGGGGAAATCGTCAGCGGGCGCGGATTCGGGGCGCGCGGCGTTCCCGGCAGCTCCGGCCTTCCTGGCGGCTCCGGCGTTCCTGGCAGGCCCGGTGTTCTCGGTGGGCCTGTGCACGCCGCCGAGAACGCCCGACGGCTCGTTGGTGGAAGCTGGGCGCGTGTCGGGGATGTCGCTCCCAGGGGTGTGCTCGTCCGTCTGGGAGCGAGCCGAGCGTCTCGTGAAACGATCACGGAACATGACATGCCCATTATGCGAGTACCGGGGGTTACCCGTGAACGCGCACTGTCGCACGCGCCCGTTCATACGGCCTCCACGATCAGGAAATCCGGGTGGGAGCGGTGACATCGCGGGTGGCGTGACCCCCGTGTCAGCTCAGCTCTCACTGCCCCGGAGCCGGCCGTGCGCCTCGCCTTCCCGTAGCCGGTTCAACGCTGACCGCGCGGCGGCCGCCGGATCCACCGCGCCACCGACGCGACGCCGGGAGCGTGGGGCACCGCCACGGCGGGCGGCTGCTGAACGAGTGGTGGGTGGCTCCTGCTGGGGCACGGATCTGCCCGCTTCGTGGGGTGGGCTCAGGTCTGGCCGCGCGCCGAGCAGCCGTTCCAGCTCGGTCACGGCCTTGGAGGTCTGGCTCTTGACCGTGCCGACCGAAACTCCGAGGATCCGCGCGGTTTCCGCTTCGGAAAGATCGAACGCGTAGCGCAACACCACGCAGGCCCGTTTGCGTGCGGGCAGGGCCATCAACGCGGCACGTAGATCGACCGCGGCCGGTAGATCGGCGTGCTCACGCGCCTGTCCGGCGTGATCGCCCATCATGCCGAGTACCGCGAGGCCGCGGCGTTCTCTGATCATCCGGCGTAGCCGGCTCGTCGCGAGGTTCGCGAGGATGCGCCGGACATAGGCGATCGGGCTGTCCGCCGCGCTGACCCGATCCCAGCGGGACCAGGCCGCGGTGAGCGCGTCGGCGGTCAGGTCGTCGGCGACATCGCGGTCGCCGGTGAGCAGGTAGGCGAAGCGTGACAGCTCACGGTGGTGGTTCTCGAAGAAGATCTGGAACTCGTGCCGTGCGTTCGGCTGGCCGGCCAGGTGGTCCGAGCCGTCCGCCGGGTGCTCTGGGAGAGGTTCCGGCTCCTCGGTGTCGCCGCCCCACCGGGTGACCACGTCGCTGCTCGTTGCCAGGAGCTCCGCTTCCCAGTCCGGCGGGGCCGCTTCGAGTGGCACCGCCTCCAGCAGCGCGGGATCCAGCAACGTCGGATCCCACCGGGGTCGGCGATCGGTGCGCAGCCGAGGGGAATGGGCGCCGAGTTCCGCGACGCTGTCCACACTCACCAGGCACACTCCCGAGGCTTGTCTGGGCGATCCCGTGTGCCCTTGTAGCGGTAGCACGGTGCTGGCGGCGCGGTTGTGTTAACCGGCGCGATAACACCGCACTATTGGACGGTACTCCGCGCTGGAAGTATCGCGAAAGGGGTTGAAGGCGACTAAATCGTGTCACTGGGATGTTGTCGGCCGCGTCGGTCCGTTCAATCACTCCGGCACTGTCCTCGTGGCGCCCGTGATGGGCTGAACTTTCGTGTTTCGTGTCCTGATGTCGTGACGGATGTGCGTGGCCCGGTACCTGACCGGAACGGTGCAGGCTCGCTGGGCGGGTACGCGTGGAACGGGCCGCGGGCAGCCGTCAGCGGGGTCGCGGTACGGCGGTGCACGGCACGGGCCGGGGCGGTACGCCCGCGATGTTCCCCGCGACGGGATGCGGGGTAGGCGAGCGGTATGGCCCCGCTGACTGACGCAGTGCCGCCGGACACAGCCCCGCCGGGCGCAGTGCCGCCGGACACAGTGCCCCCTGACCCCGCCGCGGCCGGAGGCCTCGCCTCACGTGCCGTGGGGCCGCGCGTCGCGTGCCGGCCGATGGTCGCGTGCCGGCCGATGGCAGTGGCCGCGGCGGTCCCGCGGCGTCCCGACAGCCCACCCCCGCTCGACCCACCCCCGCTCGACCCGGACGCGCCCATTCCGGACGATCCGGGCCCGCTGCTTCCCGACAGCCCGGATCTTCCGCCGGCGCCCCACGAGCCGTCCCCCTACACGCCCCCGGTCCCCGAGCGGCCGGAGCCGGAGCCGGAGCCCGTCTGAGCGCGAGTGTGCCGGGCCGGGCATGCCCCGCGCCGTACAGTGACCTTCGTGCATGCGGTGACAGTGAGCGCGCCCGGTGGCCCTGACGTCATGACCTGGGCGGAGGTGCCCGATCTTCCTTCGCCGGGGCCGGGCGAGGTCACGCTCGACGTCGTGGCCACCGCGGTCAACCGTGCGGACCTGCTGCAGCGGCAGGGTTTCTACCCTCCTCCGCCCGGCGAGAGCGACATCATCGGCCTGGAGTGCTCGGGCCGAGTAGCCGTGGTGGGCCCCGGTGTCGAAGGGTTCGCGCCGGGCGACGAGGTGTGTGCCCTGCTCGCCGGCGGGGGGTATGCGACCCGGGTGAACGTCCCGGCGGGCCAGCTTCTGCCGGTTCCCGCCGGCGTGAGCCTCGTCGACGCCGCGGGCCTGCCGGAAGTGGCCTGCACTGTGTACTCGACGGTCTTCGAACGTGCGGAGCTGGCGGACGGTGAGGTCTTCCTCGTCCACGGTGGTGCGTCCGGGATCGGGACCTTCGCGATCCAGGCGGTGCGGGCGCTGCGCCCGGCCGCGGTGATCGCGGCCACCGCGGGCAGCGCGGAGAAGCTCGCGCGCTGCCGTGAGCTCGGCGCGAACATCACGATCTCCTACCGGGACGAGGATTTCGTCGCCCGGGTGCGGGAGGAGACCGGTGGCCACGGCGCGGACGTGATCCTCGACAACATGGGCGCGTCCTATCTGGAGCGCAACGTCTCGCTGCTCGCGCCGGATGGTCGACTCGTCGTGATCGGCCTGCAGGGGGGCATCAAGGGGACGCTGAACCTGTCGGCCCTGCTGCCCAAGCGGGGCAGCGTGCATGCGCTGTCGCTGCGCAACCGCCCGGCCGGGCAGAAGGCGCGGATCGTCGCGGGGGTCCGGCAGCACGTGTGGCCGCTGGTCGCCGAGGGGCGCATCCAGCCGGTGATCGACCGTGTTCTCCCGATCTCGGACGTCCAGGCGGCCCACCGGATCGTGGAGGAGCTCGGGCACGTGGGCAAGGTCATCCTGAACGTCGGTGGCTGATCGGCCGGTGCTCAACAGCTGTTCATCGGGCTGACCAGGGAAGTCGTCGTCGCGGTCGGGTCAGGGATCGAATTCGGCCGCTGGTCACTTTTCCTGGTGTTTCGTCCGGCCCGCAGCGGGCCCACCATCCGGTGCGCTGTGGTCGGAGCGTGAACCGTTGTCGGCGTGAACAGGAGTCGGCGATTCCGTTGGATGGACTCGCCCGCTCGGGAGGGCAGGATGGAGGCATGACAGACCAACCGAAACCCCGCGTCGTCGTTGTTGGCCCGGACGGCGCCCTGCAGGAGGTCCGTGGGGCGGTCGGCGTGCCGCTCACACCGTCCGCGGAACCCGGCTCCCACCCGGCGGCCGAGGGGTCGGACGGCGAGGTCAAGAACCCGTTCGCCGACATGGTGTCCCAGCCCGACAAGGTCATGCGAATCGGCACGATGATCAAGCAACTGCTTGACGAGGTGCGGGCGGCGCCGCTGGACGACGCCAGCCGGGTCCGGCTCCGCCGGATCCACCAGAGCTCGATCGCCGAACTGTCGGACGGGCTCGCGCCAGAGCTGAGGGAGGAGCTCGCCCGACTCTCCCTCCCGTTCGACGAGAACGTGACGCCGTCCGACGGAGAGCTCCGCATCGCCCAGGCGCAGCTCGTCGGCTGGCTCGAAGGGCTTTTCCACGGGCTGCAGACAGCGCTGTTCGCCCAGCAGATGGCGGCGCGCGCCCAGCTCGAGGAGATGCGTCGGCGCGCGCTTCCCAGCGGTCAGCAGCAGCAGGGCGGCAACGAGCCCTTCGGCGGGACCTACCTGTAGGCCTTCTCCGTCTCCCGGTCCACGGTCCACGGGCGGGTGCACCGCGGGTCCGGGGCGACGATGGAGAAGGTTCAGTGATCAGCTGGCCGGGCTTACCGAGCTCATGTTGAAGTCGGGGATCCGTAGCGTGGGCATCCGCGCGAGGGTGAACCAGTCGGCCCATTCGCGGGGCAGTGTCCGTGCGGTCGCGCCGATCTCGGTGGCGCGGCCCAGCAGGTCGACCGGCGACTCGTTGAACCGGAAGTTGTTGACGGCACCGACAACCTCACCGTCCTCGACCAGGAAGACACCGTCCCGGGTGAGGCCCGTGAGTAGCAGCACCTCCGGGTCCACCTCGCGGATGTACCACAGGCAGGTCAGGAGCAGGCCGCGTCGCGTCGAAGCGATCATGTCGTCCAGGCTGGCGGTGCCTCCTCCGTCGAGGAGCAGGTTGTCGACGAGCGAGGTGACGGGAGTGCCGGGCGTGCCGGGCGCTGCGTCGGCGTGGCCGGCTGACCGCGCCGACGCACGGGTCTGCACGAGCGCGTTGAGGCGTCCGTCCAGGATCCAGTCGGTCGGCCCGAGCGGCAGACCGTTGTCGAAGACGCTGGAGGTGGCCGAGGACGAGGTCGCCGTGACGAACGGTGTGGTTGCCAGGCCGGCCGCACCGGGGTCGCTCCACAGCCGCAGACCCGCCGGGCCGATCATCTCCCCGATGCGCGTTCCCCCGCCGGGGCGGCTGAACACTGTGCGCCCTTCGGCGGCGTCCCGGCCGGCGGCCGACCAGTAGAGATCGACCATGAGGTCGGCGACGGCGGACGGTGGCAGCAGCGTCTCGTACCGGCCGGCCGGAAGGTCGACGGAGCGGCCACACCATGCCAGCCGGGCCCGCAGGTGCTCGTCGGTCGCGGCGACGTCCACGTCGGTGAAGTCAGGAGTGGACTGGCCGTGCCACACGGAGCCACCGGGGACGTTGCTCTTGGCGTTCCACTCCACCGAACCGGTCGGCTGGCTGTGGCGCAGCCGCAGGCCGGTCGACGTCCCGAGCCAGGTGGTGGTGAGGTCATGTGAGGCGAAGCCGAACAGCCGCCGGTCCTCGGCACGGGCGGCGCCGAACGCCTCGGCGAGATCACGGGCGAAGGCCGCGAACACCGCGCTGCTGGTCCGCTCAGCCGGGTCGGTGAAGACGCCGACAGGTGACCCCGGTGACCCCGGTGACGTCGGCGATCCTGCGGACGCGGCCGGCGGGCCGCCTGCCGGGGTGATCAGCTCGCTGTAGTCCTCGGCGTCCTCCGACTCCCGGGCGGCCGATTCCGAGGCGCGGACCAGCGCCTCCAGGACAGCGAGGTCACCGTCGCCGCCCGGCCCGTCCACCGCGGAGGTGGTGCGCACGCCGAAGGACCGCCCGACGACACTGATGACCGTCACCGACCGGTCCCGGGCGGCACCGTTCGTGGTCAGGGTGTTGTTCGCCCAGCGCAGGTTGACCGTGCTGGACTCACTGGCGATGACGATCGCGCCGTCCGCGCGGGACAGTTCCAGCGCTCGCTCGACGATCTCGTGCGAGGCCCGGATCGCGTGTGCTGCCCCGGCCACCGGGAACCCCCCGCTCATCGCCCGCCCTCACGGCGGGTGTTAAGGATGTTGACGTTGCGGAACAGTGCCGTCGGGCAGCCATGGCTGACCGCGGCGACCTGGCCGGGCTGGCCCTTGCCACAGTTGAACGCCCCGCCCAGCACGTAGGTCTGCGGGCCGCCGACAGCGTCCAGCGAGCCCCAGAAGTCGGTGGTGGTGGCCTGGTAGGCGACGTCGCGCAGCTGGCCCACCAGCTGCCCCTTGCGGATCTCGTAGAAGCGCTGCCCGGTGAACTGGAAGTTGTAGCGCTGCATGTCGATGGACCAGCTCCGGTCGCCGACCACGTAGATGCCGCGGTCCACCCGGCTGATCAGCTCCTCGGTCGACGGGCCACCGGGCGCGGGGAGCAGCGACACGTTCGCCATCCGCTGGATCGGGACGTGGCCTGGCGAGTCGGCGAACGCGCAGCCGTTCGAGCGGTCCACGCCGAGCGCGGCCGCGTTCTGGGCGGCCATCCGCCGGTCGAGCTGGTAGCCGACCAGCACACCGTCGCGGACGATGTCCCACCGACCGGTCCGCACGCCCTCGTCGTCGTACCCGATCGTGGCCAGACCGTGAGGCGCCGTGCGATCACCGGTCACCGTCATGGCCGGCGAGCCGTACCGCAGCGACCCGAGCTTGTCGAGGGTGGCGAAGGACGTCCCCGCATAGGCGGCCTCGTAGCCGAGCGCGCGGTCGAGTTCGGTGGCGTGCCCGACGGACTCGTGGATCGTCAGCCAGAGATTGGACGGATCGACGACGAGGTCGTAGCGGCCCGGCTCGACCGACGACGCCTTCGCCTTCTCCGCCAGCAACGACGGGATCAGGTCGAGCTCGGACTCCCAGTCCCAGCAGCCCGCCGCCGGGCCGGCGACCATCCACTCCCAGCCGCGGCCGACCGGCGGCGCGATCGTGCGCATCGTCTCGAAGCCGCCGGCCGGATCCACCCGGGTCGCCTCGAGCTGGCAGATCACCCGGACCCGCTGCTGGCTGGTGTCCGTGCCAGCGGTGTCGGCGTAGAACTTGTTCTCCATGACGGCCTCGAAGTGCCCGTCCACATGATCGACGTCCTGGGCGGCGAACAGTGTTCGGCACAGGCCGCCGACCCGCTCGATCTGATCCCGTGGGTCGATGGCGAACGGGTCCGAACCGTAGGCGGACACCCAGGTGGCGCCGGCGTGGACCGGCTCGTCGGCCAGCTCCACCGGTTCCGAGTTGAGCGGCCTGGCCACCTTCGCCATCGCCACCGCCTCTCGGGCGACGCGGACGGCCTCGTCCACCGTCAGGTCGACGCCGGCGGCGAAGCCCCAGGTCCCGTCGTGCACCACGCGCACCGCGAAGCCCGCGGTGACGCCATCGGAGCGGCTCTCCAGGCCCGCGTCACGGAAGGAGAGCGACGACTCCTTGAGCCGTTCGACCCGGATGTCCGCATGGCTGACGCCGAGGTCGCGGGCGGTCTGGAGGGCTGCGTCCGTGAGAGCCGCGGTGGGCAGCGCACGGAACTCCTCGTCGATCTGATGCGGTGGCAGAGCCGGAGTGGCCGGATCCCCGGGAACGGAAGGCGCCATACCCCCATCCTGGCCTGCCGGCGCGCCTGCCACGCGATCGCGTGCTCCGTCATCGCGATCGCGTCGCCGACCGGTGGGGTGGGCCTGCCGCGAACGGTGCCGCGAGCCGTGCCGCGGGTCGTGCCGCCGGGCGCGGCCCGCCGGATCAGCGCGGAGGCTGCTGGCCTCCCGGTGGATGCTCGCCGGGGCGCCGACGGACAGGTCCGCGCCGTGAGTCGTCGGGCTCCCCACCAGAAGACGGCGGTACCGGTGGTCGTGGCGGTATCCGGATGCGGTGCTTGGCGACCGCGGGACGTGCCCGCTCGTCGTCCTGCTCCGGCATCCCAGGGCCTGCGGCCCGGCGGGACAGGAGGGACCCGGAGGTGCTCAGCCCGGCACGGGTGCCGACGACGTCCCACCGGCGCTCGACCTCGCGAACGGCCGCGACCAGACTGTCCAGGTGCGCGGCCGGCGCCTGCCCGCCGAAGAGATCGAACGTCATGGTCAGCGCGCAGACGAAGTGACGGGCGTCCGGCGCGTACGGGTCGACCCGGGCCGGCTGACCGGCCCGCGGCGTCACCGCGCTCATGTACAGCCGGACGACGCGCTCGATTCGGGCCGAGAGGTTCTCGAGGAACGGATCCTCCCTGGTGCGCCAGGCACTGCGCGGTGGCGCGGGGAAAACCGGGGTCTCCTCCTCCCAGTCGTCAGCCATGTCATCCCACGCGGCGGCATCGTTCTGGTTGTCAACGGGCTCTCCGGGCCCGGCGGGTTCTCCGGAACCGGCGCGCTCGGCGTGCTCCCAGCGGCCCGCGGCCGGATGGGGGCGCTCCGCGTCCCTTCGCGGGAGGCACCAGAAATCGTTCTCCAGCACCTCATCCACCGGATACCAGTCCTCCACCGGATAGCCGTCGCTCACCTCGCTCGGTTCAACCGGCTCTGACTGAGCCGCGATGACACCGCCGGCCGGCCATGGATCCGGATTTTCTGTCCCGGGCAGATCCGGGTCGAACAGGTCGGAAAGACGTATACCGCCCCCCTGGTCCGCGCCGTCGAGGTGCTGGCGGGGAGTGGGAAGCGGGGTGTGAGTCCACCGCACCGCGGTCGGATCCGGTCTCGACCGCAGTTCGGAATCGCCCCGATATCTGTTTCGGAATCGCCTCCGGAACAGGCGCCGGTCGTCCGGTTCGCCGTCGTCGCTCCGGGGCCCGCGTCGCCGGTCGGACCGTCGGGGCCAGGGCGCGTGGACGGCTATGCCGAGCAGCACAAGGACCGCTCCCGCGACCGTCGGAATCAGGGAGATCCCGTGGTCGCCGGCGTCCGTGGGACCCGGACGGGCCGTTTCCTGCGGGACACCCGGCAGCACAAGGTTGCCGTCGTGGTTGCCGTCGTGCGACGTGGCGGTGGACTCACCTGCGACCAGGGCGCCGACGCCGGCCGCGCCGGCCAGCAACAGGGTGAGAAGCGCGAGCAGGAAGGCGGCGCGAAGCCTTCTGCGCCTGGCGCTGAAGACAGTCAATGCCACACCGATGACCGCCGCCCCGACTGACAGGCCCGGGTGGAGGTCGCTGCTGGTGAGCACGCTCATTCCTGTTCTCCCCCGTATCGGTTCCCGGGGGATGCTGCTGCTGGCTCGATCGGCTCGATCGGTGCCGTTGGAGACGGGCTGAAGGCGCCCGGACGGCCCGGTGCCGGCGTAACTCCGGCGCAGGAGAAGATGTGTGTGGTCTGGGAGGAACACGGCGCTCCACCCGGCCGTGGTTCCGCGGATGACCGCGCCCCCGTGCCAGACATCCGATGCACCTCCTCGGGTGCGGGAGGACCTGTGGAACGCCCCCGATAGGGTCTGTCGGGGTGTCTCGAATCGTGACTCCTGTAGCGCTGTGCCACAAGGTCCTTTTGACGAATAATCCTTGATCTTTCTGAGATCGCGCCGAAAGTCGATATTTGATTACGCGAAGATATAGAGCGGTTACAGGGCGTAATTATCCTCACTTTCCCTCATCGTCTATATCTTGTCGATCTCCAAACTGATTGTGCATGCGTGGCAGTGGGCGTGAAGCGCATCTTTATGCTCTAATCGGGCTTGCCTCCCCGTGAGACGAACGGCGGCATCGTTCGTTTGCGTCACGCGCGGGATGCCCAATCGGGTCGACCGGTGGCTGGGGCGAGTGCAGAGAGGCTGAATCGATGACTCTGACCCCGTTGGCGGCTGCCTGTAACACCGCCGCGTGCCCGGCGGTGTTCCTGGACGAATCGGGCGCCATCGTCATCCGGGGTGATCAGGTGGATCCGCCGCCGGCCGCCGTGGTCCTGTCGCCTGGCGAGGCAGTGGTTGTCATCCCGCCGGCCCTGTTGCTGGAAGCGGCCCGGCGGCTCGGCCCGCTGTGAGTGAGGCGCGCCGTGGTCGCTGAGGGCGTGCGCCGGCGTCTCTGAGGCAACGCGCCGGCGTTCCTCAGCCGGCGTGCCGGGTCGGGTGTGGGGCGGGCCGCCGCTGCGGGCCTGGATGCGAGCACGGATGCGGGTCTGACTGACTCGGGCGGTCGGCGCCCGCCGCGCCCGAATGCGCGGTGCCGGTGTGTCGCGGAAGAGAGCCGGCTTTGGTGACAAAGTATTCCAGTGCGATCACGGAACGTGGTTGGGTTCTGTCGGGTAACCGAGTGACCTGGTGCCTCGCTCATGCGTGCCCTGCCGGAGAGTCGCCAGCTCCGCCGCTATATTCAAGCGGCTACGGGCCCGAGTCCGGAGTATTCGGCCGGCCGCCCGCATATGCCTCCGATCCGAGCTAGTATTCGTGGCGGCCGGCGGTGTCGTCGAGCTGACAGTCAGGAGCCGCGGAGCGATGGAGCTCACCCCGTTGGTCGGCATGGCCTGCAACACGTCGGGATGTCCGACCATTTACACCACCGAGGGTACCGATCTGGTGGTGCAGGGTTATATTGTCCCGGATCGGCACGGGGCCGGTGAGGTGCCGGAAGGCGAGACCCTGGTACGGATTCCTCGCCAGCTGCTCGTCGATGCGATTCGGAAGCTGCCCGCCGTAGACGGGTAGCCACCGACCGCCGAGAACCTCTCCGTTCGCCGGCCCGATGCAATGAGCCTTTTCCGTCGTCTACTCGGCCCTGCGGCACCCCTGACCGTGCACCGTGAGATGGAAAAGGCTCACCGACCGTACCGAGGTAACAATGACGGATATCGGATCGGGCACGTCGTCTGCATACGACGTCGACGACCACGGCGCTCGTTCCTCGGCGGTCAACATCGGCCGGACCCTCGGCTCCCTGCGTCGGGCCCGCGGCCTGACCGGCGAGGCCCTCGGTGCCAAGGTCGACATGAGCCAGGCGAAGATCTCCAAGCTTGAGCGGGGCCTGTTACGTCCCACTCCGGCGGACGTCGAGCGCATCGCCAGGGCTCTCGACGCGCCGGAGAACGCGTATCGGGACCTGATGGACGATGCGGAGAAGCTCCAGAACGCGGCCGCGCGGCGCGGCGGACGGCGCCGGATCGGCGCCGTCGGGCAGCACGACTACTTCACCGAGGAAGGGCGGGCGCGGGAGCTGCGCAGCTATGAACCCGTGGCCGTCCCGGGCCTGCTGCAGATCAGTGAGTACACCCGGCGCGTTGTGAACGGATACTTCTCGCTTCAGTACGCGGAGGACGCGTCCGAACAGGAGTGGTACGCCGACACCGCGGCCACGGTGTCCCTGCGGGCCCAGCGGCAGGAGCGCCTTTATGAGCCGCAGCGGATCTTTGACTTCGTCATGATGGAATCAGTGCTCAGTAACCGGTTCGCCCCGCCGGCCTACATGCTCGCGCAGATCGACCGCATCGAAAAGGTCGCGGATCTGCCCAATGTCACGGTCCGCATCGTGCCCCGCGGGGTGGAGCTTCGGTTTCCACCGGCCCAGGGCTTCACACTTCTCGACGATCGGGCCGTCATGCTCGAGTCGATTGAGGCGACAATTGTGCGGGACCGGCGGACCGTGGACTTCTACCGGCGGGTACACGACTACTTCGTCAAGAACTCCGAAACCGATCTGGCGCGGATGACCGATTCCTACAAGACCCTGTACGCGGATCTGGCGCGTCCCAGCTGACCTGCGCCGACGGGAGCATCACGCAACGTCAGCGGTAGAGGCGCTCCAGCACCTGGGCGACACCGTCGTCGTCGTTGGAGGCCGTGATCTCGTCGGCGGCCGCGAGGACCTCCGGATGCGCGTTCGCCACCGCCACCGAATGCCCGGCCCAGGCGAACATCGGCAGGTCATTCGGCATGTCCCCGAAGGCCACGACATCGGTGGGCCCGATCCCGCAGCCTGCCGCAAGCTCGGCCAGAGCGACCGCCTTCGAGACACCCGGCCCGGAGATCTCGATCAGATCGGCGCTCGACATGGTCACGGCCGCGTCGGATCCGGCGATGCTGACGACCGTCTGGTACACGTCGGTCATCACTGTTCCGCCCCGGCGGACGAGGAGCTTCGCGGTTGGCAGGAGGTCGAGGAGCTCCTGGAAACTGCCGACGACCTCGTCCGGGTCCGGCCACATGGTGAGGAACTCGGGTTCGCGCCCGAACCGCAACCCGCTCTCCACCGCGAAGGCCACACCGGGCACCACCTCCCGGATCGCCTGCGCGAGCCGCACCGCCGCCGACCGCTCCAGGACTGTCTCGCGTACCGCGACGCGAGCGTCAAGATCGTAGACGAGCGCGCCGTTGGCGCAGATGGCGAGGCCGGAGACCGCGGTCTGGCGGACGATGTCGGCCATCACCCGGGTGGGGCGACCGGTGACGAACACGACGGTCGCGCCAGCACCCTCGACCTGGCGCAGCGCGTCCCTGGTCCGGTCGGAGACGGTGCCGTCGGTACGGATCAGGGTTCCGTCCAGGTCGGTGGCGACAAGAGCGGGACGGGACACAAGTAATGAGTCAACCATTCGCAGCGATGCCGCACCATCGTCTGAGCGGGCTCGGTGGTGTCGGCTTCGGGTCGTTACCAGTCGCTACCAGTCACTACCAGAGCATCGCCCGGAGTGCGTCGACCCACCGGTGATGTCGACTCGGGTGGCTCATCGAGCTGATCCGCTGTGGCCTCAGATGTGCCCGCGGCCTGAGTCGAGGCCGGGTGCCCCGGGTGCTGATCGGCGTTCCCGGCCTGGTCGCGTGGACCGAATCGGTGATCATGGTCGGCGTCCGGCCCGGCGGCTGCGGGTAGCATGCGGGCATGGTCCTTTCCGACGCGCCCGACGCGGCCCGTCCGTCCGCGACCGGCGGTGCTGGCGGAGTGGGGCATTCCGGCAGCGGCGACGGGGCTGGTTCCCGAGGCGTGGCCGCGGCTGAGGGCGTCGAGTTCGGCGGGCCGGCTGCATCGGTCACATCGCCGCCGTCCGCCACCGAATCCTCGCTTGGCGCAGGAAGTGGCAGCCGGGAAAGAAAAACATTTGACGAACTCTTTGCGGAGCTCGCGGGAAAATGGCGCGACCGGTCGCCGGGCTCGGGCACCGTCGCCGCGCTGGACCAAGGCCTGCACCACTTGGGTAAGAAGCTTGTGGAGGAGGCCGCCGAGGCCTGGATGGCGGCTGAGCACGAGAGCCGCGAGCGAGCGGCCGAGGAACTCTCGCAGCTGCTCTACTGGAGTCAGCTGATGATGATTTCCCTGGGCCTTTCCCTGGACGACGTATACTCGCGCCTGTGAGTACGTCCGTTTTCTCCGCGGCCGTGTGTGCCGTGTGCGCCGTCGGCGAGTGGTGATGATGCTGCGTATCGCGGTTCCGAACAAGGGCGGGCTCGCGGCTCCGTCCAGTCAGTTGCTGTGCGACGCGGGTTACCGTGCGCGGCGCGAGTCCGCCGAGCTCGTGATTGCAGATCTTGAGAACGACATCGAGTTCTTCTTCCTTCGCCCGCGTGACATAGCCGTGTATGTGGGTACAGGTCGGCTCGATCTGGGCATCACCGGTCGAGACCTTCTCGTCGACAGCAACACCGCCGCGCAGGAGCTCGTCCCGCTGGGGTTCGGCCAGTCGACATTTCACTACGCCGCGCCCGCCGGGGCGCTGAGCGACGTCCGGGAGCTCAACGGGCTGCGCATCGCCACCTCCTTCCCGGGCCTGGTGCGGACCGATCTCGCCGGGCGCGGTCTCTCCGCGCAGATCGTCAAGCTCGACGGCGCGGTGGAGACCGCGGTGCGGCTCGGCGTGGCGGACGCGGTGGCGGATGTCGTCGAGACCGGGCGGACGTTGCGGGCCGCGGGCCTGGAGCTTGTGGGCGAGTCGGTGCTCCACTCCGAGGCAATCATGATTGCCAAGCGGGGGGCGGAGCTGTCGGCCGCCCATGAGCGGCTGCTGCGCCGGGTCCAGGGAGTCCTCGTCGCTCGGCGTTACGTGATGATGGACTACGACGTGCCTGCCTCCGTGCTGGAGAAGGCCTGCGAGATCACGCCGGGGTACGAGTCGCCGACGATCTCGCCCCTGCAGCGCGAGGGCTGGGTCGCCGTCCGCGCGATGGTGCTGAAGGCCGAGGTCAACCGCACCATGGATGACCTGTGGGATCTTGGCGCTCGGGGGATTCTGGTCTCCGGGATCCAGGCCTGTCGCCTTTAGCGCGGCGAAAGGCCTGGTGGCGTCCCGCTGGGCACGCGCCCGGCGGTCTGCTGGCTGCGTCCGCCGGTCTGCTTTCGCCGGCCGGCGGTCTGCTTTCGCCGACCGGCGGAACCAGCGTTCATGCTTTGATCGGAGCATGCGCGGGATCGGGAACGTCGGGCTGGCAACGGGTGCTTCTGGATTTGCCTCCGACGTAGGCTCGCCGGCTGCGAGCCCCAGCGCGGCGGGAGTCCGGGGCACGGGGGACATGGGCACGGGGCCCATGGAGAAGGTGCTCGCGGACATCCACGGTGCCTTTCAGAGCCACACGTCGGGTTCGGTGGCCAGCTACATCCCGGAGCTCGCCACGGCGGACCCGGACCTCTTCGGCCTCGCGGTCACCACGATGGATGGGCTTCACTACCAGGTCGGGGACAGTCAGGTTCCGTTCACGATCCAGTCGGTCTCCAAGCCGTTCGTGTACGCGCTTGCACTGCGTGACCGGGGCACCGACGACGTTCTGGCGCGGGTCGGTGTGGAGCCCACCGGCGATGCCTTCAACGCGATCACGCTTGAGCCGGGGAGTGGCCGGCCGCTGAATCCGATGGTCAACGCCGGAGCGATCCTCACGTCGAGCCTGGTTCTCGGCAGTGACACCGAGGAGCGTTTCACCCGCATTCTGGATGGTCTGTCATCCTTTGCGGGGCGGCGGCTGACGGTGAACGAACGGGTTTTCACCTCGGAGCGCGGCACCGGTGATCGCAACCGCGCGATCGGCTTCCTGATGCGTGGCGCCGGCGCGCTGCGCGGCTCCGTGGACGAGATCTGCGACGTCTACTTCCGGCAGTGCTCGGTCGAGGTGACGGCGGCTGACCTGGCGGTGATGGCGGGCACGCTGGCCCACGGCGGGGTCAACCCACGCACCGGCGAGCGGGTGCTCGACGAGGAGCACGTCAACCACGTGCTGACCGTCATGGTGACCTGCGGCATGTACGACCGGGCCGGAACCTGGTTGTTCCGGGTGGGCCTGCCGGCAAAGAGCGGCGTGGCGGGTGGGGTCTGCGCGGTGCTGCCCGGGCAGCTCGGCATCGGTGTCTTCAGCCCGCCGCTCGACGAGGTGGGAAACAGCGTCCGGGGGGTCCGGGCGTGCGAGATGCTGGCGTCCCGCTTCGCCCTGCATCTGCTGGCGCCGCAGGGCGAGCCGCCGCATCCGGTGCGCGGGACACACCGTGGCGACGCGCTGAGCTCGAAGCGGCTGCGCGGTGCGCGGGAACGTGCCGCGCTCGCCCGATCCGGTTCCGCCATCGTCATTCACGAACTGCAGGGCGACCTGGTGTTCGCCAGCGCGGAGCGGGTCGTCCGAACTGTCCGGGCGAACCTGGACGGTGTCCGCTGGGTGGTGCTTGACCTGCGGCGGGTCGCCGCGGTCCGGGAGCCCGCGGTCGAGCTGATCCGGGTCATGGTCGATGACCTCGCAGCACAGGGAACGACGGTGCTTTTCGCAGATCCACGGGCGATACCGGGCGTCGCCCGGCTGATGCGCGGTACGGCCAACACGACGCGGCTGCCCGACCTGGAAACCGCTCTTGAACACGCGGAGGAGGCCCTGCTCGCGGCCGAGGACCTGCCCACCCCTCCGCCGACCGCGCATGTCGACCTCGGAGCACAGGAACTGCTCGCTGATCTCGCCGACCTCGGTGAGCAGGCCGCCCGCGCCGTCGCCGACGCGTGTGAGCGTCGTTCCTACGATGTCGGCGACACGATCTTCGATGTCGGTGAGCCGGCGGACGCGCTCTTCTTCGTGACGCGTGGGGTGGTGAACGCGCTGGCCCCGAACTCCGACAGGACCAGGTGGTTCCGTCTCAGCGCGATTCCGGCCGGGAGTGCCTTCGGTGAGATCGCGCTCGTCGAAGGCGGCCGGCGGTCCACCCGCACGGTGGTGGCCCAGCCCGCGACCTGCGAGGTGCTGTCCGTCGAGGCCTTCGCGACGCTGCTGCGAGACCAGCCGGACGTGTACAACGCGCTGGTCCGTTCGATCGCGCGGAGCCTGTCGTCCCAGCTTCGCCAGGCCACGTTGGAGATCCAGTCGCTGGAGGAGTAACCGCGAGGCCGCGAGGCCGAGTAACCGCTGGTCACGCGGCCCCGCGGGTGGTCAGCGGCCCCGCATGATCAGCGACATGCCCTCGCTGCGGGTGGCCGGGCTCAGGAACTGGCCGCGCACCGCCGACGTCACGGTGGTCGCTCCCGGCTTGCGAACGCCCCGCATGGACATGCACAGGTGCTCGGCCTCGACGACGACCATGACACCACGTGGGTCCAGGACGTCGACGAGGGCGTCGGCGACCTGTGAGGTGAGGCGCTCCTGCACCTGCGGCCGCCGGGCATAGAGGTCCACCAGGCGGGCGAGCTTCGACAGGCCGGTGATCTGGCCCTTCTCGTTCGGAATGTAGGCGACGTGCGCCTTGCCCGCGAAAACCACCAGATGGTGCTCGCACAGCGACGAGAAGTCGATGTCGCGGACGAGGACCATCTCGTCGTGACCTTCGTCGAACACCGTGGTGAGGACCTCCGCGGGGTCCCGGCCGAGCCCTTCGACCGCCTCCTGGTACGCGCGGGCGACCCGGTCGGGTGTCTTGCGCAGGCCTTCGCGGTCCGGGTCCTCACCGATGCCGATCAACAGCTCGCGGACGGCCCGCGCGACCCGGTCGTGGTCGAACGGCCGGACCATGTCGGGCCGCTTGGGCCGCTTGCGTTCCGTGCTCGCAGAACTCGCCGATGACCCGTTGCCACCGCCGTTGTTGGCGTCGGTTCCTTCGGAGAGGGCCGTACGCTGATCGACGCCGACGAGGCCCGAAGCCGGGTCACTCGCCTGCTGCGAAACGGTCCTCGCCTGCTCGGAATCGGCGGTCAACGGCGTCTCCTGTCGTCATCGTTGTCCCAGGTGGGTGGCGCCCACGGGTTCGAGATCCGGGGTGTCTCCGGCGCCGGGTCTCCGGCCGCCCCGGGTGCCCGAGCAGGGCCGCCGGGGCCGGGCGCGCTGTGCCCGGTCTGCGTGGGGTCGCCGCCCGGGGCTGGCGTGTTCTGGGCGGACGTCGGGTCGGCCGGCCCCGCGGGACGCGCATGCCCGCCGGACCCGTTGCCGTTCGGCGCACCGCCGTTGGTGGCGCCGGGGTGGCGCGTGCCGCCGTTCGCGGCGTGGCCGGCCGGACCGCCCTTCACCATGTCGGAGACGTTGGTCGGGACCAGGCCCAGCTCGGCCGGGGTCTGGACCGGCGGCCGGTCCGACGGGATGCGCCGCCCGACGCCGGTGTACGAGCCGCGGCTCGGGCGCTTCTGCACCGTGGCGAAGACCTCCAGGACGTCGTCCTTGCTCAGGGTCTCCGAATCCATCAGGCGCAGCACCAGGTTGTCGAGGACGTCCCGGTAGGTCACCAGGATCTCCCACGCCTCGTCGTGCGCGGCCTCGATCAGCCGGCGGACCTCGTCGTCGATCTCGCTGGCGACCTCTTCGGAGTAGTCCCGCTGGTGGCCCATGTCACGGCCGAGGAAGACCTCACCGGACTCGCTGCCGAACTTGATCGCGCCGAGCTTGTCGCTCATGCCGTACTGGGTGATCATCGCGCGGGAGATCTGGGTCGCCTTCTCGATGTCATCGCTGGCACCGGTGGTGGGCTCGTGGAAGACGAGCTCCTCCGCGGTGCGGCCACCGAGCAGTACGGCCAGCCGGTCGAGCATCTCCGACCTGGTCGACAGGTACTTGTCCTCCAGCGGCAGCTGCATGGTGTAGCCGAGGGCGCGCCCACGAGGCAGGATTGTGATCTTGTGGACCGGGTCGGCGTTGGGAAGCGCGTGCGCCACGAGCGCGTGACCGCCCTCGTGGTAGGCGATGCGCTTCTTCTCCTTCTCGTTCATCGCCCGGGTCTTGCGCTCCGGCCCGGCCATCACCCGGTCGATCGACTCCTCCAGCAGAGCCGACGAGATGAATCGGACGTCCGACCTGGCCGCCAGCAGGGCGGCCTCGTTCAGCACGTTCGCCAGGTCGGCACCGGTGAAGCCGGGCGTGCGACGGGCGATGGTCAGCAGGTCGACGTCGGGACCGATCGGCTTGCCCTTGGCGTGGACCTTGAGGATCGCCTCGCGCCCGAGCAGGTCGGGCCGGTCGACGACGATCTGGCGGTCGAAGCGGCCGGGGCGCAGCAGCGCGGGGTCGAGGATGTCGGGCCGGTTGGTGGCGGCGATCAGGATGACGCCGCCCTTCACGTCGAAACCGTCCATCTCGACGAGGAGCTGGTTCAGCGTCTGCTCGCGCTCGTCGTGGCCGCCGCCCAGGCCGGCGCCGCGGTGCCGGCCGACAGCGTCGATCTCGTCGACGAAGATGATCGCGGGGGCGTTCGTCTTGGCCTGCTCGAACAGGTCACGCACCCGGCTCGCGCCGACACCGACGAACATCTCGACGAAGTCCGAGCCGGAGATCGAGTAGAAGGGGACGCCGGCCTCACCGGCGACCGCCCGGGCGAGCAGGGTCTTACCGGTTCCCGGAGGCCCGTAGAGCAGGACACCCTTGGGGATCTTGGCGCCGATGGCCTGGAACTTGCCCGGATTCTCGAGGAACTCCTTGATCTCCTGGAGTTCCTCGATCGCCTCGTCGGAGCCCGCGACGTCGGCAAACGTGGTCTTTGGCGTGTCCTTACTGACCAGTTTTGCCTTGGACTTCCCGAAGTTCATGACGCGGTTGCCGCCGCCCTGCATCTGGTTCATGAAGAACAGCAGCAGCGCGACGATCAGCACGACGGGCAGCAGGTTCAGCAGCAACGAGACGAGCACGTTCCCGCGGTCGACGGTGACGTTGTACTTGACGTTCTGCGCCTTGAGCTCGTTGGCCAGGGCGATGGCCTGCTCGGTCGCGAAGGACGCCTCGTACTTCTTGCCGTTCTCGAGCTTGATCCGGATGATCTGCTTCGAGTCCTGGATCGTCGCGTCGACCACACGGTTCTCGGGCGCGGCGCTGGCACTCTGGTCGATCTTCTGCTGGACGGCGCTGAGCTCCGTCTTCTGGTACTCACTCGGCCCGGACAGCACGCCTGTCGTGAGAATGATCACGAAGAGGGCCAGGAGTAGCAGGGGTACCCAGCCGCGGAAGATTCTTCTTGGAGTCATCTGTTTGGAACGCCGGACACAAGCGTTCCACCCTCCTGCCCTGTGTGCTGCCCTCGATCGGGATTCCCTTGTGCCGAGGGTACCGCCGGCACGCGCATCTCACCGCGCGTACATCCGAGCAACGGACCGCGGGCCCGCCCTGTTCCACGCAGCGGGGTCGGAACTGGGCGCGCCCTCGTCCCGGAGGAGCCGTGAGCCTGCGTGGTGAGCCTCAGGCGCGGCGGGCGATCGCCTCGGGTGTCAGCGTTCCCACGAACGGCAGAGTCCGGTAGTGCTCGGCGTAGTCGAGGCCGTAACCGACGACGAACGCGCTCGGGATGTCGAAGCCCACATACCGCAGGTCGACGTCCACCGTGATGGCCTCGGGCTTGCGGAACAGTGCCAGCACCTCAAGCGACGCCGGCCCGCGTGACCGCAGGTTCTTCAGCAGCCAGGACAGCGTCAGGCCGGAGTCGATGATGTCCTCGACGACGAGGACGTCACGGCCCTCGATCGACCGGTCGAGGTCCTTGAGGATGCGGACGACCCCGGACGACGACGTCGTCGACCCGTAGGACGAGACGGCCATGAAGTCCATGGTGATCGGGACGGACAGCGCCCGGGACAGGTCCGCCATCACCATGACCGCGCCCTTGAGCACCCCGACCAGCAGGATTTCGCGGCCGGCGTAGTCCGCGTCGACGCGCGCGGCCAACTCTGCGATCTTGGCCGCGATCTCCTCCTGGCTGACGAGGATGTCGTCGATATCCGGATGAATCCGGGCTCGAGCGGACTCATCGGTCGGATTCGAAGTGCGGTCGTTGTCGGGCTTCGCCGTAGCGGCCTGGCTCACCGGCCTGTCCTCCTGGTTGTGCGCTGGGTGGGCCGGCCCTCGCTCGCCGGACTCTGCAGCTTCGGCGACGATCGGGGTATCTGGACCGACAATGGCGATCCTGCCACCCGTCCGGCGTGCCAGCACGCCCGACGGGAGCGGCACGGGCCTCTGCCCGCGCCAGCGGGTCACCAGCTCCTCGATCGCCCAGACATGCCCGGCCCGCAGCGCCGAGGCCGAGGAACCCGCCGTCAGCGCCGCGCGCCGCAGCACGCGGCTGCGCACGGCCTGGGACAGGCCTGCGAGCGCTTCGACCTCGAGCTCCACCCGCGCGGCCGGCCCCGGCGCGGACCCGGCCGCGTCCCGCTCCGGCTCCTGGCCCTGTCCCAGCTCAGGACCGGGAGCGGCGGTGAGGTCGGAGTAGGTCGCGTCGGCCAGTTCGTCCAGCGCCTCGGCGTCCGCGCGCAGCAGGTCGGCGGTGCGGGCGAGGGCCTGCGCGATTCCCGGCCCGAGCTCGGCCTCCAGCACCGGCAGCACCCGCGACCTCGTCCGGGCCCGGGCGAACGCGGGATCGGCATTCGTCGGGTCCTCCCAGTACGGCAGGCTCAGGAACTGGCAGGCCTGGCGGGTCTGGTCCCTACGCAGTCCGAGTAACGGCCGGCGGATCAGCCCGTCAAGAGCCGGCATGCCGCTCAACGAGCGGGCGCCGGAGCCCCGGGCCAGGCGTAGCAGCACGGTCTCGGCCTGATCGTCGAGGGTGTGGCCTAGCAGTACGGCGTGTGCGTCGAGACGTCGAGCTGCCGCGAGCAGGGCTTTCCTACGCTCGTCCCGGGCGGCGCCCTCGGAGCGGGGGGACGGGGCCGCGAGGATCTCCACCGGGGACAGCCCCAGCGCCCGGCCCTGAGCCGCGACCTCCTCGGCCCGCGTGCGTGAGTTGTCATCCCAGGCGTGATCCACCGTCAGCAGACCGGCCCGCAGCGCACGCCGGGGAGCGACGAAGGCCACCGCGGCCGCGAGCGCCAGCGAGTCGGCGCCGCCCGAGCAGGCGACCAGCACCAGGGCGCCCGGTGGAAGGTCGGCCACCGCGTCGCGGACACCGAGGCGCACCGCCGCGACGGCCGGTGCGGGCATGCCCCGCGGGGTCTGGGGCGCCGCCGGCCGAGCTGCCGTCACGAAGACCTGGCCGACACGTTGACCCGGGCCCTCAGGCCGTCAGGCCGACATCGACGGCCGGGTGCCGAGCACGCGCAGCATCCACGCCCCGGGGTCGGCAAGCTCCGACCTGGTTGGCAGTGTCTGCGGCGACTGCCAGACGTGGTTGAAGCCCTCGACACCGGCGTCGGCCACCACGGCCCGGACGAAGGCGCCACCCTGGCGGTACTGCTGCATCTTCAGGTCGAGCCCGAGCAGACGCCGCAGGAACCGGTCGATGGGCGAGCCGCCGGAGCGACGGTTGTCGAACTTGGCCCGGATGTCGGCCACCGTCGGCACGACCAGCGGGCCGACCGCGTCCATGACCTGGTCGGCGTGGCCCTCCAGCAGGGTCATCAGCGCCTGGAGCCGGTCCAGGACGGCGCGCTGTGCCGGTGTCTGCAACGCCTCCACCACACTCGGCGCGTCCGGGCCGTGATCGCGGACGGCGCTGCGCAGCGCCGTCACGGCCGCGCGCACCCGGTCGGCAAGGACCTCCGGGTCGAGATCGGTGGCGGCGATGAACGACGTGATCTCGGACTCGAGGTGCTCGCGAAGCCAGGGAACCGCGGTGAACTGGCTGCGGTGGGTCTGCTCGTGCAGGCACACCCAGAGCCGGAAGTCACGCGGGACGACGTTGAGCGCCTCCTCGGCGTGGGCGATGTTGGGCGCCACCAGGCTCAGCCGACCCACCGGGAGCGCCGCCACCGCCGCGGCCGCGGGCTTGGCGAGCGACGGCAGACCCGCGCCGGGCCCGCCCTCCTCGTACTCCTCCGGCGGCAGGAAGATCTCGAACTGGCCGAGAACCTTGCCGGCGAGGTAGGCCAGGGCGGAGCCGATCTGGATCCCGGTGACGCGGCGCCCCACGTTCGCGGAGAGGCGGCTGCGGTTCTGGTCGGACAGCTTCTCCATCAGCGGCGCGGTGGCGACCCGCAGGCCCGCGACGTTGGAACGCACCCATTCGGGTCGGTCGACGACCGCGATCGGCGTCGCGGGACCGGCGGGAACCAGCTGCGTGTAGTCCTGTACGTGGCCCTCGGCAACCACGGCGAGCCTGCGAAGCTCGGAGACGATTTCATCCGCCTGCGCTCGGGTGCGCTGCGGGCCAGGGCGGACGAGTTTCTTGGCAGTTGCTACAGCGAGGCCCCAGTCGACCAGCTCAGCGTCCACGAATACGAGCGTACCGGGCCTCCCGCGGGTTGGCCTGCCCGATCGGACGACCCGCTTGCGGAAGGTAGCCGCCCGGCCGGGGCCGGATCAGCGACCGGCCGGGGCCGGATCAGCGACCGGCCGAGGCAGACGGCTGGGCCGGTGTCTGAGCGCCCGAGGCTCCCGCGGCACCCTCGCCGCCGGTACTCGGCACGTTGGTGGATGTCGTCGCCGAGCACCCGCACGAGGCGAGAGCGGTGGCCACCCGATCCAGCGCCATCTTGGTGAGGCCCTGCTCCTCGACCGGTGCGAACAGCCCGAACAGCAGCAGCCGACCGTCGGCGTCGGTGACCATGCCGGCAAGACTTGTCACGATGCGCAGGCTTCCCGTCTTCGCGCGGACGACACCCGCTGCCGCGGAGGTGTCCCCGGCGCTGTAGCGGTCGCCGAGAGTGCCGGTGAAGCCCGCCACCGGCAGCCCGGACAGCACGGTCCGCAACGCCGGATGCCCGGGCATGACCGCCGTCCGCAGGGCCGCGACCAGGGTCGCCGGTGCGATTCGGTCCTCGATGGAAAGCCCGCTGGTGTCCTGCAGCGACGCTCCGTCGGTGGGGATCCCCGCGTCGCGCAGCGCCGCGAGCACACCGGCGGAGGCGCCGGCGAACGTCGCCGGCAGCCCGCGGGCGATCGCGACCTGACGGCCCAGGCTCTCCGCCAGGTCGTTGTCGGAGTCGGTGAGCATGCGCTCGACCAGCACCGGGATCGTCGGGCTCTGGACGGAGGCGATCTCCTGCGCGCCGGCATCCGCGCGGCCGGTCGCCACGGTGCCGACCGAGACACCCGCCGTGCGCAGTGCCGAGGCGAAGGCCCCGGCCGCGGCCGCGTCCGGGGTGGCCGTGCGTGCCCCGGCCGCACCGGGTGCCCGCCGCCCGGCATCCACCTCCAGCGCCGACACCGGTGTGACGTTGCCGTCGGTGACGTATCCGTCGCGCCAGCCGGCGGCCTGGGCGGGGCCCTCGTAGGCGGTCCCGTCGCCGATCACCGCGGCGACGGAGGTGATCCCGGCGTCGTGGACCTGCTTGGCCAGATCGCTCAGACGGGCCGCAGGTGGGTAGCCGACGGGCTCCGTGCTCGCGGTCAGGGTGGGATCACCACCGCCGACCAGCCACAGCGTTCCCCCCTGCGAGGCGGCGGAGCCACCAGCCGGCGGCAGGTAGACCGCTCGGGTGACCAGGCGTTTGTCGGGGGCGAGGGTGGTGAGCGCCGCGGTCGCGGTGGCGATCTTGATCGTCGAGGCGGGGGCGGTGGGCTCGGTGGAGCGCTGGGCGAACAGCACCTGACCGGTCAGCGCGTCGACGACCAGGGCCGCCGGGTTGCCGAGCACCGGGTCGGCGAGTGGCCCGGTCAGCCGTGCGGTGACCGCTGCCGAATCGGCCTGCGGCGCGTCGGGGTCGAGCCCGGGGAGGGCAGACGCCTCGACCCGGGTGCCTGGGCTGGGCGACGCCGGGCTGCCCGGGGTTGCCGTGGGCCCGGGCGTGGGCGACAGAGATCCGGCCAGCAGCGCGCCGGCCAGGGCCGTGAGGCCACCGGTGCGAGCGGCCAGCGGCACTGTTGTCACCAGCGGAAGACTACGCAGGCTGGCTGTGGCTGGACAGTGTCGTGCCGTCCACGTGTCGGCCTGGTATTTTTGAGATCTTGATGTCGCTTGTGGTGGACGCCCTCGTTTGGGGCCCCGAACATCGGGGCTCTCGAACATCCGGGCGCTCGAACAGCGGGGGTGCCCAGGTCACCGGCCACGGCTGCGTGGCCTTCAGTCGGGCGGGAACATCTCTGACACGTGAGCCGGCGCGGCGCCCGTACCGAGGAGGCGTCATCCGGGAGCGGTGCGGTTCGGATACGGAGAAGACCACACCTTGGCGCCCGCACCGAGGTGGAACGGGCACGATGTACACGACCCGCGTGGGTTTCCGGTCGCGACGCACGTGCACGGCGAGTCGGATGTCGGACCGGGACCCCGTCGAGTTCCGTCACCGCACGCAGGGCACAGTGGGTCCGCACCGCCTTCAGGCGCCCCTGGGCGCAGGCATGCGGGCACACCGCGCCCGGGCCCGGCCGTCGGCCGGGTCGCGTGGGCGTGGTTCGGCGGGGGCACCACCGACGTGAAGGCGTCACCAAACCAGTTCCGGCCTTCGGTGCCGGACGTACCGAAGGAGACAGGGAACGGCGTGGACCTTGAGTTCGATGTGACCATCGAGATCCCCAAGGGGCAGCGCAACAAGTACGAGATGGATCACCACACCGGGCGCATCCGGCTCGACCGGATGTTGTTCACGTCCACTCACTACCCGTCCGACTACGGCTTCATCGAGGGCACCCTCGGCCGGGACGGCGATCCGCTCGACGCGCTCGTCCTGCTGGAGGAGCCGACCTTCCCGGGCTGCCTGGTGCGGTGCCGGACGATCGGAATGTTCCGCATGACGGACGAGAAGGGCCCGGACGACAAGGTGCTGTGTGTTCCGGTGGCGGACGTCCGCCAGGAGCACCTGCGTGACATCCGTCACCTTCCGGAGTTCGACCGGCTGGAGATCCAGCACTTCTTCGAGGTCTACAAGGACCTGGAGCCCGGCAAGTCCGTCGAAGGCGCATCCTGGGTCGACCGGCGGGACGCCGAGAAGGAGATCCTCGACTCGATCACCCGGCTCAAGGACTCCGAGGAGGCCGGGCACGGCGCCGACGACACGACGGCGCACGCCCACACGGCCTGACGCCGGGGCGGCTGACGCGATGGAGACGGCGATGCGCTGACCGAGCTGGCGCGTTGCCGCGGGCGGCTGGTGGGGAAGGATCCCCCGGCCGCCCTTTTCGCTGTTGGCAGGGGTTTTCCCTGCTGGGACTGTGTTTGAGCCGGAGGCGGGGATTGAACCCGCGACCTATCGCTTACGAGGCGATTGCTCTGCCACTGAGCTACTCCGGCGTCTGGCAGGTGCATGTGAGGCTGCAAACTCCGACACCGCCCTGCCCGGGACGAGTATGCCAGACGGAGGCAGGTGAGCGATCGGCGCCCGTGGTCGGCGATCGGGTGGCACCTGGTACAGCACGATGCGCGGCATGATCGGTGGGATGGCTGCTCCGGTCCGGGGCCCGCGGGGTGGGTGTGCGGATGGGCCGAACGTGCGCGATCCTCCCGGGCGGGCGCCAGGGGGATCGCCGGACGGGAGTGCCGGGCGCGTGACGGAGGCGCGAGGCCCACAGTGGTCCCCGAACGTCACCGATCGGATGTTCTGTGCGTCATGCCACATCGCGTGGACGTTGGGTCGCTTTTCGAGGGTTGAATCAGCGCAATGTGTACCGATCGCATGCTGGGTGCGTCTTTCCGTTACGAAACTGAATGCGGGTACTCCGGCGTGTGGGGCTCGTGGTGCCGAAAAGGCACCCCCGGTCGCAGTGGCTCCGGAGAGGTTGCGTAGGGTTTCGCACCATGACCGGGGCCGGGGAAGGTGCGCCAGGCACGACGCGCGGAGCGTCGCTGCTTGTTGCCGAAGACGACGAGGCATCGCGAATCGCACTGGCACGCAGCCTTGAGCGATTCGGGTACCGGGTGCTGGAGGCCGCGGACGGCGAGGCCGCGCTGCGGTTGTTCCAGACCACAGAGGTAGACCTCGTTGTGCTTGACGTGGCCATGCCGCGGATGGACGGGTTCGCCGTTCTGAGCCGGCTGCGCCAGACCAGTGAGGTTCCGGTGATCATGCTGACGGGGCGTGCGGAGGAGGTTGACCGCGTCGTGGGCCTCGAGCTGGGTGCCGACGACTACGTGGTCAAGCCCTACTCGCTGCGTGAGCTGGTGGCCCGGGTCCGGGCCCGGCTGCGGCGCCGGCCGGTGGAGGCGCCGCCGCAGCGCACCGGCGACGGCAACGAGCCCCTGATCTACGGTGACGTCTCCATCGACCTGCGTGCGCGGGAGGTGGCCGTGGCCGGCGAGCGGGTGGATCTGACCGCTCGTGAGTACGAACTGCTCGCGTTCCTCGCCCGCCATCCTCGGCGGGTCTTCAGCCGTGAGGAGCTGCTGGAGCAGGTGTGGGGCACCCGCTTCCAGGACCCGGCCACGGTGACCGAGCATGTCCGCCGGGTGCGTACCAAGGTGGAGGGCAGGCCCCCGCAACGCCGCCTCGTCACGACCCTGCGTGGGATGGGCTACCGCTTCGACCCGTGAGGTGTGAGATCGATCGGCTGGCGTAGCTCCCTGTCGTCCTCATGAAGCTCGATGACCGAGCCGTTCGGGACGGGGTTGCCCTGCTGGTGCTCCCGGTAGCCGCCCATGTCCAACCGCTGTACCCGGCCGGCGCGGCTTCGCAGGCACCAGTCCACCGCCCGGATGAACATCCCGTGGCTGAAGACCACGACGAGGCCGGGTGGCGCCAGTCGTAGCCGAGCGAGGAGCCGGTCAGCCCGGTCCAGCAGGCCGGCGAACGACTCGCTGCCCACCTCCGGCCGGTCGACGTGGTACGGGTTCGCCGCGAGCCAGTAGGAGCTCGCGTACGGTGCCCGGTCACGGTCGCTCATCGGCTTGCCGTACAGGCTGCCCAGATAGGTGAACTCGTGGACCTCCCAGATCTCCTGGGGGGTGGTGGGGAACCTGCGGGTGGTCGGCTCGGCGGTCAGCTGGGCCCGCAGAAATCCTGAGACCACAATCAGGGACGGATCTCGCGGAACCGCGTCCGCGACGAAGTCAGCCTGCCGTAGCCCGAGATCGGTGAGACCGATGCCGTCCGGGTCCGTGCCGGGCTGCCCCGCGTTCGCTGTGCTCTCCCCGTGGCGTACCAGCCACACCAGCCGTCCCACAATCGCCCCCGAACCTTGGTGGGTTGCTCGCCGGTCCGCACGCCCGCCCGTGCGCGGCGCCTACTGTTCCGGACGTCGTCGCGACCGCCGGCGTCGAGCGGACGGATCCTGGCCGCCCAGGTCCATCTCGTCGTCTGGCCGTGCCTGGTTGTCTGGCCGTGCCTGGTCGTCCGGCTCTGCCGGGTTGCCTGAGGCCACCTGGCTGCCTGCGTTCGGTGAGCCGTGGGCCGCCTCGTAGGCCTTTCTCGAGCCGCAGACATCCGCGCGGGAGCAGCTGTGCCGGCTCCCGTCGTCGAGCGCGACCGTGAGCTGCTGGCGAGGCACGTCATGGCCGACCACACGGCCGTCACCGGCGGGGATCGACACCGCCGCCCCGACGGCGGGAACCGCCGCGGTGAACTCCTCGTAGAGCGGATGCTCGTAGCGCAGGCAGCACATGAGCCGGCCACAGGCGCCGCTGATCCGCATCGGGTTCAGCGAGAGATTCTGATCCTTGGCCATGCGCACGCTCACCGGCTCGAAGTCGGTGAGAAAGGTCGAGCAGCACAGATCCCGGCCGCAGGAACCGATCCCGCCCTGCAGCTTGGCGCTGTCGCGGGCCGAGAGCTGGCGTAGCTGCACCCGGGCGGCCAGGGTCCGGTTGAGGTCACGGACCAGCGAACGGAAATCGACCCTGTTCTCCGCGGTGAAGAAGATGGTGATCGCGTTCGTCTCGAGAACGACGTCCACGCCGATCACCTTCATCGGCAGCCCGTGCTCCCGGACCAGCCGGCGGGCGGCGACCCTGGCCTGTGCCCGGCGCCGCCGGGACGCGTCGTTGCGGCGGAGATCCTCGTCGCCGGCGAGACCGACCAGCACGGGGAGGCCGCCGACGTCCTCACTGACCCACTGCGGTGCCCAGACGCAGGTCGCGACCTCGGGCCCGTCGTCGGTGGGCACCAGCACCCGGTCGCCCACCCGGGGGTTGTGCGGACCGGGGTCGGCGTAGTACAGACGACCCCGCCTGGAAAAGGACACCGCGCACATCATCGGCATGCGACGGCCGCCGCCTTCCACACTCGCGGGTCCGGGACACCCGAAGACTACGACGCGGCCGGCCGCTTGGCTCCCTGTTCGCCCATCTCCGTCCCGCCCGGTCAGGACACGCCCGGACGTCGGCGACCGCGTTGTCCCGGCTAGCCGATCCGGGCGCCGTCAGGCAGCCGGTAGACGGCGAACGGTGCGACGATCACCGGCCGGGCGACGTTGCGGACCGGTGTCCCGCCCGGCGTCCAGCCCATCTCCTGGCCGTGGTGCGCATGGCCGTGGACGGCCAGCGTGGTCGTGGGCTCCAACGCGGCCATGCCGATCAGGTCACCCGCGTCGAGCGGGCCGGGATCAGCGGCGGTGTCGACGGCGGGCGCCGCGACCGGAGCCGGCGGCGCCGTGCCCGCCCGGGAGCCGTCGATCGCGGCACCGAGCAGGGGACTGCCGAGAAACCGATGGATCTCCGGGGCCTCGCCGGTGAGCGTCTCCATGACCGGCGCGTAATGGGTCAGGGCGATGCGGACGTCGGTGTCCAGGGACGCCAGCGCGTCGCGCAGGCGGTGGGCGGCCGTTCCGTCGCTGGCGGCCCTCCCGGCATCCTGGCCGTCGGAGAACCCCGTCACGCCCGCGACGCCGACCGCGCCACTGGACGTCTCGATGGTCGCGGCGGTGCCTTCGAGCACGATCGCGCCGGCGTCACCGAGCATCGCGGCGACCTGGCCGCCCGCGCCGGCGTCGTGATCGTGGTTGCCGAGCACCGCCACGACCGGAAGATCGAGACCGGTCACGACGGAGCACAGCTCCGCCGCGGATTCCAGATCGCCGGCGTTGGTGAGATCGCCGGCCAGCAGGAGAAGATCCGCGACCATGGCGGCCCGCTGGTAGAGGGGACGGAGCCGATGCGCGGACCCGGGAACGACGTGGAGATCCCCGACAGCCGCAACCCGCATGATCATCCCCTCGTCACGGGCGAACCGTGACTTCCCACCTGGTCTCTTGCCCGATCAGTGGGTCGGCGCCGGAGGCCGGCGGCGACCCTTGCCACTGAAGGCTCTCATGCGTCGCGCAACGCGAGCGCGAGAGACTCGGTGGCGAGCTGTGGTACGAGCCCCGGATTGTCCGCGAGCGCCTGCCGGGTCGCCAGGACAGCCTCCCACCGCCGCAGCGTCTGCTCGGGCGTGGCGGCGGAAGCCAGCTGCGCCGTTGCTTCCGCGTGGTCTGGATGTACCAGGGCGACCTCGGCGCGTAGCTGGCTGACCAGGACGTCCCGGTACAGGCCGGCGAGATCGACGAGGGCCCGGTCGAGGGAGTCGAGCACCGTTCGCCGCCCACGGCTCTTCTGCGCCCGCTCCAGCTCCTTGAGCGCGCCTGCGGCGCCCCTGACCTGGATCGACCGCGGCTTGGCGCCCGCGCCGCCACCGGCCCGACCGCCGCCCCGGGCGGAGGCGGACCGGGTGCCGGCCGAGGTGGCGCCGACCCCGAGGGCTGTCTTGAGCGCCTCGGTCTCGGCCTCGTCCCGATCAGCACCCGCCGCCTGGGCGTCGGCGGTCGCCGCTTCCACCAGATCGGCGGCGGCGGCCAGGCAGTCGCCGGTGCGCCGCAGCCGGGACGGCAGGCGCAGCACGGCCTCCCGGCGGGCCCTGGCCTGGGGGTCCGCGGCCAGCCGCCGGGCCTGCCCGACGTGCCCCTGCGAAGCCTGTGCCGCGACCCGGGCCAGCTCCTCGTCGGCACCCTCCCGGACGAGGACGGCTACGACGTCCTCCACCGTGGGCAGGCGCAGGGCGACCGACCGACAGCGGGAGCGGATGGTGGGCAGCACATCGTCGACCGACGGCGCGCACAGCAGGAACACGGCCCGCTCGGCCGGCTCCTCCAGTGCCTTGAGCAGCGCGTTGGCCGCCGAATCGGTGAACCGGTCGGCGTCGTCGATCAGCAGGATGCGCCAGCTGCCCGCACTGGGGGCGCTCGCGGCGTCCCTGATCAGGGCCCGGACGTCACGTACGCCGATCGACAGCCCCTCCGGCCGGACCGTACGCAGGTCGGCGGCGGTGTCGGACAGGACGGTGTGGCAGGCGGGGCACTGCCCACAGCCGGGCGGGGTGCTCTCGCAGAGCAGCCCGGCGGCGAAGGCCCGCGCGGCCTCCGCGAGACCGGAGCCTGCGGGCCCGGTGAACAGCCAGGAATGGGTCATGCCCGCGCGGGCGGCCGCCAGTGGGCCGGCGGTGGCCACCAGCGCCGCCGCCTCCGCCGCCGCGGTCAGCGTCGAGACCACGGCATCCTGCCCGACGAGCGCATCCCAGACCGTCACGCTGCCATTGTCGGCCACGCTCGGCCTAACCCGCGTCGGCGGTCCGGCGGATCCGTTCGGTGATCACGGAACGGATCCTTCTGTGCAGTTCGGGCGCGGGAAGCGTCGCGTCGACGGTCACGTGTCTGGCAGGGTCCTCGGCGGCGATCCGACGGAACTGCTCGCGGACACGCTGATGGTAGGCCGCGCTGTCGCCGGCGGTGCCGCTGTCCGCAGCGGTGGCGGTGGCGGTGGCGTCGTCGGCGGTGCCGCTGTCCGCGGGCACGGTGGTGTCGGTGGTGCCGCTGGTGTCGGTGGTGCCGCTGGTGTCGGAGGTGTCGTCGGTGGCGGCGGTGTCGCTCCGGCTGACACGCCGGGGCCGGGTGGACGGGCGGGGCGCTTTCCGCTCCGTCGGCAGATCCAGCAGGATCGTCACATCGGGGAGCAGCGAGTGGGTCGCCCACTGGGCCAGCGCGGCCAGCTCGTCCTGGTCCAGGCGCGGGTCGGCGCCCTGGAAGGCCTTCGATGACGCCGCGTACCGGTCGGCCAGCACGATGGCCCCCCGCGCCAGCGCGGGCTCGATGATCCGCGCGACCTGCTCGGCCCGATCAGCCGCGTCCAGCAGGGCCACCGTCCGGAAATGTGGTCGTGTGGACGGGGCGTCGAGGAGCTCGCGCACGCTGGCGCTGATCGGCGTGCCGGTCTTCTCACGAACGACCACGACCTCGCGGCCGCTCGCGGCGAGCCACTCCTGGAGCAGGTCCAGCTGGCCTTCGGCGCCGGCCGCGGTGTCCCCCTCGATGGTGATGAACAGCCCGGCGTGTCGCAGCCGGCGGCGGCTGCGCGGCCGGCGGCCCCGTACCGCGTTCCACAGCTCCGGAAGCACCGCCTCGCCGGCGTGGTCGTCCATCTGCCGGTAGGAGAAGAGCCCGACAGCCACGGCGAGCAGGCCGCCGCCCAGCAGCACCGCGGTGACACCGTCGGCGCGGACGTTGATGTCCCCCCACAGGTGGACCTCGTGGAAGCCGATCAGCCCGACGAGCGCGGGGGCGGCGGCGAGTACGAGCAGCAGGTCGACCCGCACCAGGGACTGCACCAGCGCGAACGTGCGGCCACGCAGCTCGTCGGCGACCTCGGCCTGCAGCAGCGTGTACCCGGTCACCCAGGCGACACCGGCGAACGCGCCGACGAGCACCACCAGGATGCAGGCGATGACCAGGTTCGGAATGATCGCGACGATGACCAGGGTGATGCCGGCGCCGGTGACACAGACACCGAACAGGCGAGTCCGGCTGTAGTCCCCGAGCAGCCGTGGACCGGCGGCCATACCGCCGGCCAGCCCGATGAAGACGGCACCGAAAAGCACACCGTAGGCCGAGTCGCCACCGCCGAGGATCTCGACGTAGAGCTTGCCGAGCGCGATCACGCTCCCGGCGCCCGCGAAGCCGCCCAGGATGCCCACAACGAGGCCACGGACGAGGCGGTCCTGGCCGACGAACTTCCAGCCCTCGGTGATCGACGCGAAGAAGCCCGGCTCCGGGCCCTGCTCAGGCCGTTCCGCCTTGCCGATCGAGCGCAGGCCCCAGATGACGATCGCGGAGCCGAGGAAGGTCGCCGCGTTGAAGTACAGCGCGAGATCGAGCGAGCGGTCCTCGAAGTAGTGGATGCTCGGGCCCAGCCCACGTGACACCGTGGCCAGCAGGGTGAAGATCGCGGCCGCCAGCGGGGCGGTGCCGTAGGTCGTGATCAGGCTCAGCGTGTTCGCCGCCGCCAGCCGGTTGCGAGGAACCAGCCGCGGAATCGAGGCCTCCTTGGCCGGCGCCCACACCAGGCTCACGCACTCGACGAGGAAGGACGCGATCAGCAGCCACTCAAGGGTGTGCACGATCGGGATGGACACGAAGAGCCCGAATCGCATGACGTCGGTGACGACCATGGTCATCCGCCGGTCGAGGCGGTCGGCGATCGCGCCGGCCAGCGGCCCGAGGATGAGAGCCGGCAGCAGGCGGACGATCAGCAGCGAGCCGATCGCGTAGGCCTTGCCGGAGAAGCTGCTGGCGAGCTCGGTGATGAGCGCCGTGGTCGCCAGCAGGCCCAGCCAGTCGCCCAGGCTCGACAGACTGAGCTGGATCCACATCCGGCGGAACTCGGGGATCCGCAGGACCGCGCGTAGATCGCCGTCCGAGCCGTCGGGGCTCTGCGACCGGGCTGGCGGCGATGGCACGGTCGTGACCGGATGCCGGCTGAGTGTGCGCCGCACCCGCATCCGTGGTTGACGCCGATCGGATGGACCGCTCGTCAGCGTGTTCGGTGCGCTCGACGCGGCTGCGGCGTCGGTCGATGCCGCGCCGTCGATCGATGCCGCGCCGCCGGCTGGTGCTGCGGCCGCGGGCGGCTCGCCGGATGCCGCGGCTTCGCTCGTCTGGTCCGTCTCATCCAGTTGGTTGGGCGCACCGGCCCCGTTCGGCGCCTCCGGCCGTGGGACCTCGTTCGGAGGGGTACCTCCACGGGCGGGCGGGCGATCGAGCGGAGTGCTCTGAAAGCCGGGCAGGGGGACGGTCGCGTCGGCCAGCGGGGACACACGTACAGCGGGCTCGCCGCCCGGAGCCTGTACAGGAGTGCCGCCCAGTTCGCCGTGGCTCTCGTCGAGGGGCAGGTCCATCAGCCTGACCGGCGTGAGCCGTTGGAAGCGGCTCCGGTGGCCCCCGCGGCGCCGTTACCGCCGCCGTCGAGGTCCTGGACCGGCGTGGCCCCAGGGCCGTCGGCCGGTGCGGCTTCGGTGGCCCGCGACCTGCGCGAACCGGATCCGGCGGCTGCCGTCGACGTCCCGCCGGCACTCTTCCTGGCTGTCGTCGCCCGGGTCTTTGCGGGGCTCTTGGCTGCTGTGGTCTTCGCGGTCGCCTTCGTGCCCGCCGTTTCGGACTTTTCGCCCGGATCGGAGCTCTTCGCCGTCGAGCGGGTCCTGGCGGTCGCCTTCGCCGTTGACCTGGCGGCCGTCTTCGCGGGCGCCTTGGTGGTTCGGCGGGGGGCCGTGGCAGTCCGGGCGCGACGGTCGGCGAGCAGCTCGGCGGCGCGTTCGGTGGTGATGGATTCGACCGCGTCACCCTTGCGCAGGCTGGCATTCGTCTCGCCGTCGGTCACATAGGGGCCGAAACGCCCCTCCCGGACGACGATCGGCTTTTCGCTGGCCGGATCTTGCCCCAGCTCGCGCAGCGGCGGGGTCTGCGCGGCCTGGCGCCGCCCCCGTGCCTTGGGTTGGGCCAGCAGCGCGAGCGCCTCCTCCAGGGTGACCGTGAACAGCTGTTCCTCGGTCTCCAGCGACCGGCTGTCGGTCCCCTTCTTCACGTAGGGCCCATATCGCCCGTTCTGGGCGGTGACCTCGGCGCCGTCCTCGCCCACCCCGAGAACACGCGGCAGCGTCAGCAGCCGGAGTGCGTCCTCGAGGCTCACGGTCTCCAGGGACATCGTGCGCAGCAGGCTGGCGGTTCGCGGCGGCTCGCTGTCGGTGGTCACGTACGGGCCGTAGCGGCCGGCCTTGGCCGTGATCGACGCACCGGTCTCCGGGTCGGTGCCGAGCAGCCGGTCCCCGCTCGGCGCGGCCAGCAGCTCCAGCGCACGCTCGACGGTCAGCTCGTCCGGCGCCACCTCGTCCGGGACGCTGGCGCGGGCCTCCCCGTGCTGGACATACGGGCCGTAACGACCCACCCGCACGACGACGGGCGCGCCGTCCTCGGCCTTGCCGAGCGGAATCGAGTTGACCTCGCGGGCGTCGATCTCGCCGAGCCGCTCGCCGACGAGGTGCTTGAGGCCCTCGGGTGCGCCCGTGCCGTCCGGGTCGGGTGAGCCGAAGTAGAAGCCCGTCAGCCAGTCGGTGGAGGCGGCCGTGCCAGCGGCGATCGCGTCGAGGTCATCCTCCATCGAGGCGGTGAACTGGTAGTCGACGAGCCGCCCGAAGTGGTCTTCGAGCAGTCCGACCACGGCGAAGGCCACAAAGCTCGGGACCAACGCCGATCCCTTCTTCCAGACGTAGCCGCGGTCCTGGATCGTCCCGATGATCGAGGCGTAGGTCGACGGGCGGCCGATCCCCAGCTCCTCGAGGGTCTTGACCAGGCTCGCCTCGGTGAAACGCGGCGGCGGGCTGGTGGTGTGGCCCCGTGGGGTGAGGGTGCGGGTGGCCAGCGCGTCGCCCTGGCGGACGTCCGGCAGCCGCCGCTCGCGGTCCTCGAGCTCGGCGTCCGGGTCGTCCGCACCCTCGACGTAGGCGCGCAGGAAGCCCGGGAAGGTGATGACCTTGCCGGAGGCGGAGAACTCGGCGTCCTCGCCGGCGGACGAGCGCGCGCCGAGCCGAATCGTGGCGCTGGTGCCGCGGGCGTCGGCCATCTGGCTCGCCACGGTGCGCTGCCAGATCAGCTCGTAAAGGCGGAACGAGTCGCCGTCGAGCTCGGCGCGAACCTCGCCCGGAGTCCGGAACTGGTCGCCGGCCGGGCGGATCGCCTCGTGGGCCTCCTGCGCGTTCTTGACCTTCTTGGCATAGATCCGGGGCCGGTCCGGCACGTACTCGGCGCCGTACAGGGTGCGGGCCTGGTCGCGTGCGGCGGCCAGCGCGGTCTCGGACAGGTTGGTCGAGTCCGTCCGCATGTAGGTGATGTAGCCGTTCTCGTACAGGCGCTGGGCGACCTGCATGGTCCGCTGGCTGGAGAAGCGCAGCTTGCGCCCGGCCTCCTGCTGGAGCGTCGAGGTCATGAACGGCGGGTAGGGCGAGCGGCGGTAGGGCTTCGTCTCGACCGAGCGCACCGCGAACGCGGCGTCGGCGAGGCGCGCCGCCAGCTCCCGGGCACCGGCCTCGTCCAGCAGGGCGACCGCGTCGGACGTCAGCTCGCCGGTCGGGGCGAAGTCACGGCCGCTGGCGAGACGTCGACCGTCCAGCGCGACCAGGACCGCCGGCAGCGGGGTCGGGTCCAGCGCGGCACCGTCATGGGCGACGGTCTGGGCGAAGACGCCCTCGATGTTCCAGTACTCGGCGCTGCGGAACCGCATCCGTGCCCGCTCGCGCTCGACCAGGACGCGGGTCGCCACGCTCTGGACCCGGCCCGCCGACAGCTTCGGCATGACCTTCTTCCACAGCACGGGGGAGACCTCGTAGCCGTAGAGCCGGTCCAGGATCCGCCGGGTCTCCTGGGCGTTGACCAGGTTCTCGTTGATCTCCCGCGGGCTGTCGACGGCGCGCTGGATCGCCTGCGGGGTGATCTCGTGGAAGACCATGCGCTTGACCGGGACAGTCGGCTTCAGCGTCTGCAGGAGATGCCAGGCGATCGCCTCGCCCTCCCGGTCCTCGTCTGTCGCGAGATAGAGCTCGCTGGCGTCCTTGACGAGCGACTTCAGCTTGCTGACCTGAACCTTCTTGTCCGGGCTCACGACATAGAGGGGCTCGAAGCCGTTGTCGACATCGACCCCGAGCCGGGCCCAGGGCTTGCCCTTGTGCGCGGTGGGCACATCGGCGGCGCTACGCGGAAGATCCCGGATATGGCCGATGCTCGATTCGACCTGCCAGCCGGGGCCGAGGTAGCCCGCGATCGTCTTCGCCTTGGCCGGCGACTCGACGATCACCAGGCGGGTTCCGTCCCGGGCCGTGGTGGCGCCGAAGGCCTCGTGGCTGTCGGCCGGCTCGGCGACCGGCGTGGGCGACCCCGCGGTCGTCCGGCTCGTCGACTTCGTGCGCGGTGGCACTTCTCTCCTCGTCACGGCGTGCTGCATCCGGTGGACTCCTCGGGCCGCGATCCGCCCCGGGGAATCCTCGTTCGATCGACCTCTGTCACTTGCTCCAACGTCTGCCCGGGCCGCCGTCGGTACGCACACCGTCGGCACGCCGGCCTTCCCCGCTCCCTGGGCGTGGGCGCGGGTCCGGCGCGACCGGACACCTCCCGCTGCCGGAATCGGCCGCAGGGAGCACCGTACGCCGGTGTGTCGCTGGAGGGACCCCCCGTCCGCCGTCGGGGGCCGAGCGAGTTCTCTCTCCGTGGTCGCACGGGCCACCGACCGCACCATCGTGCCGCGCCATACGCCGACTGGTCCAGCGTCAAAAGGATCTCTCCGCCCACCAGACCCGTCGCACCCCGGTCGACTGAACTGGCATTACCAGAGCCGGGCCGGGTAGCGGTGCCGTGTCGGTCGTGGCCGCCGCGGGTGCGGTCGATACGGCCCATACCAGTGGCCAGGTTACGGAATGTAAGAGGTCCGACCGGCTTGTGCCGGTCGGACCTCTGGGCGTGGTGATGGGTCGGCGCCGACCCGTCCAGGCCCTGCCGGCGGGCTGTTCAGGCCCCGCCGGCGGCATCGTCAACGGGCCTGGACGGTGTCGGCCCCGGCCGCTAGACCTGTACCTGGGAGTCCGGTTGTGGAGAGAACGCGGGCGGCGACGCGGGCTTCGGCGGCTCGTCGCCGATGCTGGAGCCACGCCGCTTGGAGGCGGCGACAACCGCGATGATCACGGCGACCGCCGCCACCGCGATGCCGATCCGGGCCGGGGTGTTCTCGTCGGCGCCGACGGAGAACTTCACGACCAGGGGAGCGATCAGCAGGCTGACCAGGTTCATCACCTTGAGCAGCGGATTGATCGACGGGCCCGCGGTGTCCTTGAACGGATCGCCGACGGTGTCGCCGATCACCGTCGCGGCGTGCACCTCGGAGCCCTTGCCCCCGTATTGCCCGTCCTCCACCAGCTTCTTCGCGTTGTCCCAGGCGCCACCCGAGTTGGCGAGGAAGACCGCCATGAGAACTCCGCCGGCGATCGCCCCGCCGAGGAAGGCGCCCAGCGGCGGATAGCCCAGGCCGAAGCCGACCGCGATCGGTGCCATCACCGCGAGAGTCCCCGGCGTGACGAGCTCACGCAGCGAATCCCTCGTGCAGATGTCCACGACGGCGCCGTAGTCCGGCTTTTCGGTGCCCTGCATGATCCCGGGCTTGTCGCGGAACTGCTTGCGGACCTCTGACACGACGCGGCCGGCCGCCCGGCCCACGGCGTTGATGGCCAGCCCGGAGAACAGGAAGACCACGGCAGCACCGATGACCAGCCCGACCAATGCGTCGGGATAGGCAACATTGAGACCACCAACGGTGCCGCGGCCGAGCTCGGGCGCGGCACCGGCGTCGGCCAGCGCGGTGGTGACGGTGTCGGTGAACGACCCGAACAGGGCGGTCGCGGCGAGCACCGCGGTGGCAATCGCGATACCTTTTGTGATCGCCTTGGTGGTGTTGCCCACGGCGTCCAGCGACGTGAGAATCGCCGCGCCCCGCTCGTCGATGCCCTCCGGCCCCGCGGACATCTCCGCGATGCCCTGCGCGTTGTCGCTGACCGGGCCGAACGTGTCCATCGAGACGATCACGCCGACCGTGGTGAGCAGCCCCGTTCCGGCAAGAGCGACCGCGAAGAGCGCGATCGTGACGCTGCCGGCTCCGAGGAGATACGAACCGAACACGGCGGCTCCGATGAGCAGTGCCGAGTAGACGGCCGACTCCATGCCCACGCCGATACCGGCCAGGATGTTCGTGGCCGGCCCGGTCGTCGACGCCTCCGCGACACCGAGCACCGGACGCCGGTTCGTCTCCGTGAAGTAGCCCGTGAGCAGCTGGATGGCCGCCGCCAGCGCGATCCCGATGATCACCGCGCTGATGGCGATGACCCGGGGGTCCCCGTCCTGGGTGCTTCCGGCCAGCCCCGGGAACTCCGCGAAGCTGCCCGGAAGGTAGAGCAGGGAGACGATCACCACGCCGATCGCGGAGATCACCGCCGAGATGAAGAATCCACGGTTGATCGCGCTCATGCCGGTGCGGTCACCGTCCCGGGGAGAGACCGCGAAAATCCCGATGACAGCGGTGATGACGCCGACCGCGGGGATGAGCAGCGGAAAGACCAGCCCGTCCTCACCGAAGGCCTTGACGCCCAGAATCAGTGCCGCGACCAGGGTCACCGCGTAGGACTCGAACAGGTCGGCAGCCATTCCCGCGCAGTCCCCGACGTTGTCACCCACGTTGTCCGCGATGGTCGCCGCGTTGCGCGGGTCGTCCTCCGGTATGCCCTGCTCGACCTTGCCGACCAGGTCCGCACCGACGTCCGCGGCCTTGGTGAAGATGCCGCCGCCGACCCGCATGAACATCGCCAGCAGTGCCGCGCCGAAGCCGAATCCCTCGAGAACCTGCGGCGCGGTGTCCTGGAAGGCCAGGACGACCACCGCCGCTCCGAGGAGGCCCAGGCCGACGGTGAACATTCCGACCACCCCGCCGGTGCGAAAGGCGATCCGCATCGCGGCGGGTTCGCCGCTTTCGATGGCCGCCGCGGCCGTGCGGGTGTTGGCGCGGGTGGCCAGCGACATCCCGACGAAGCCGACCAGCGCCGAGAACACCGCGCCGACCACGAAGAACACGGATCGGCCCACCCGTGCACCGGTGTCGTCCGCCGGGAGAAGCAGGAGTACGAAGGGGATTACGATGACGAACCCGGCAAGGGTTCGGAACTGCCGACGGAGGTAGGCTGCGGCTCCCTCCTGAACCGCTCGACCCACCTCGATCATTTTCGGAGTGCCCGCACTCGCGGCCAGCACCTCGCGGACGAGGTAGCCGGCGACGAGCAGGGCGAGCGCTGCGACGATCGCCACACCGGCGACCAGCCCGACAGCTCCACCGCTAAGGTCGATTGAGGGATTATCGGCCTGTAGGGTGTGGATCGGGGACATGGCTCCTCCCGGTCTGCATTGTCCCGGGACTGCTGTCCCGGTTTGTTCTGTGCATCCTCCGTGATCGTGCTGAGGTGGAAGCGGACGCCGACCGTCCGCGGCCATCGGTCGTCGATCACAGCCAGGTACGTCGCATCCGACGACGTTCTGGGTGGGTGACAGACACAGGTCAGGGCGTGAGCCGCGGTCCGGCGAAAGCCGAACGGTCGCCGGAGGCGACCGAGAACGAGGGAAGCGACACCGGTCCAGACCCGGCGCTGGTTCCCTCGCGCACGGCAAACACCTTCACGCGGCCCTTGCCTGTGGCCCGGGGCCGGACCCACGGGGAACACCAAGGGAAACACCGACGGTCTCGATCAACCGTCGGCGAGATGCGGCGCAGTCTATCCGTAGGTGTGTGACGTGCGCAGGTTTTTCGGTTGTGACTGGCGGGGGATGTTGTTTTTGTTGTAGAGGATCCCCTGGCGGTGGTGGCCTGCGTCTAGCCGTGGCTGGTCGGCTGACCTGGGCGAATCGTCACTCGCCGTTGCCGCCAGCCCTCGCCGGCCCTCGCGAGGCCAGGCAGCCGGTAGCAGAATCCGGAGAAGCCGCAGATCCGGGCTGGACGGCCAGCGTCGATCTGGCGGATCCGCCCTGATGGGGTGCGAACCGCACCCGCACGGCCACCCTCGGGGATCCCACACCGCCGCGCGCCACCAGCAATTCCCTCAAGTGGGGGCAAAAGGGGCATTCGAGCACCGGGAAAGTACCGGCAACCCGCAAGAAGGAAGGATTCTGGTCGTAGGAACGACGAAAACCCTCCACTCTTGCGGCTCGCCAAACCGGCCACCGGGTCACCGGGCTGCCGGGCTCAGGGCGCGCAGGCGTCCGGGCCGCGTCCGTGGAGTGCGAACCGCTCCGCACGGCCGACCAGCAATCTTGATCGGCGCCAAGCCCGACAGGCTGGCGCGCTTCGCCGGGGGCCGCCGTGACTGTGGACGCCCACCGACGGCCTGTGGCGCCGCCTGCCGGGGCGCCACAGGCGTGGGCCTGTAGCTGGGGGTCGGGAACCTGGCTCAGCCTTCCCGGCGGGCCGATCCGGCGATCTGAGCGGCCAGCGCCGCGTACCCGGCGGAATCGAGGTCGGCGTCCTCCTCGGGCTCCGCCGTGTGCCAGGTCATCTCGACGACGGTGCCGGTGCCGTCCTGACCACGCCGGACGGCCACCTCGTCCACCAGCCCTTCGATCAGGGCCAGCCCCAGACCCGATGGCAGCGGCTGGTCGACCTCGGTGTCGGGCACTCCGATGGCCGCGAGGTCGGGCTCCGCCCCCTCACCGAGGTCGAGCAGGGCGTCGACACTGAGCAGGCCGCCGTCGGGGCCGGGGGCGATCTCGTCTCCGGCCGCGCCGCTGTCGGAGACGACGACCCTGAACGACTCGGGGGTATCGGTCAGCTCGACGTGCACGAACGCCTGGGGATTGCTACGGCGGTTGACTCGGACGGCACGGGCACACGCCTCCCCGACCGCCAACTTGATCTCGTCGATGGCCCCGACCGGCACGCCCGCACGCCTGCTGACCGCGGTGGCGATCATTCTTGCGGTGCGGACATGTCCGGGCAGGGCGGCGAAGCGCAACTCGACGGTGGGCATGCGTCCGAGGACCTGCCTTTCGCGATGGGACCTGACTCAGTCGCTGGCGGCGAGGGCATCCTCGACGGAGGAATGGATGGGGAAGACCTTGGTCAGCCCGGTGATCCGGAAGATCTTCAGGATGCGCTCCTGGGTGCAGACCAGGCGCAGCGAACCCTCGTGCGCACGAACCCGCTTGAGCCCGCCGACCAGGACACCGAGGCCCGTGGAGTCGAGGAACTCCACACCCTCCATGTCGACCACCAGGTGGTACGACCCGGCCGAGACAAGATCGATGAGCTGCTCGCGGAGCTTGGGGGCGGTGTAGACATCGATCTCGCCGCCCACCACGACGACCGTGTGGGTCCCTTCCTGACGAGTCGTGAGGGACAGATCCACGGATCCTCCTAGTGGTTCTTCCCGGCGCCCGCGCCTCGGGCAACCGACATCACGGCGGCACTACCCTCCCATGAGGAGGATCAATCCGGTGGCTCGCAACACTTTGACGAGCCGACGCCTGCGTGGCCTACGGACGAATCGCTCTCAACCGCGTCCCTCTCGTCCAGGGTGGCGCACCCAAGGGATGCTATCGCTGATCTAGCGTCGAGTGAGCCTGGGTTGGCCCGGCACCGGATGTTCACCACCAGCAGCTTCGGGCCTGGTCGGCATGTCCGCGGTGGGCGTCGGCTCCCGCTGACCGCCTATCGTGACGGGCGTGGGTTCGTCGGCGGCCATCGAGCGTGACCTCGCGCGGGCGGACAGCATCCTGGCCAGGCTCGCCCGTGACAGCCGGCGGGCCGGCAACATCACGCATGTCGAGCATGTGCCGTCACGTCCGGGCCGTACGGGGCCCTGGCCGGACTGGGCCGACGAGGTCCTGGTTGGCCGACTGCGCGCGGCCGGGATCGACGAGCCGTGGACGCACCAGGCCCAGACCGCCCAGGCGGCGCACGAGGGGCGAGACGTCGTGCTCGCCACGGGCACCGCGTCCGGAAAATCGGTGGGCTACCTGCTGCCGGTGCTTTCACGGCTGCTGGCCGAACCGGGCGCGCGGGCGGTGTATCTCGCGCCGACCAAGGCACTCGCCCACGACCAGCTGCGCTCGGTGCGCTCGCTGCGGCTGACCGGTGTCCGCGCCTCGACCTACGACGGCGACACTCCAGGCTCGGAACGCGAGTGGGTGCGCGCACACGCGAACTTCGTCCTGACCAATCCGGACATGCTGCATCGCGGGATCCTGCCGGCGCACCGTCGCTGGTCCTCCTTCCTGCGCGGGCTGCGTTTCGTGATCATCGACGAGTGCCACGGCTACCGTGGCGTGTTCGGCGCTCATGTCGCGCTGGTGCTGCGCCGGCTGCGGCGGGTCTGCGCCCGGTACGGCGCGAGACCGGTCTTCGTCCTCGCCTCCGCGACGGTGGCCGATCCGGGAATGTCCGCGTCGCGGCTGACCGGAGTGGACGTCGATGTGGTTGACACGGACTCCTCCCCGCGCGGGCCCGTGGACTTCGCCCTCTACGAGCCGCCACTGATCAGGGGGGCCGTGCAGGCTGGCGGGGCGGGATCGGTTGGCCTTGCCGGTGGCGCTGGCCTCGCCGGTGGTGGTGGGCTGGCTGGTGGTGCTGAGCTGGTCGGTGGCGAGAACGGCGCCCCGGTCCGGCGGGCCGCGACCGCCGAGTCGGCTGATCTGCTCGCGGATCTGGTCACGGAGGGCGTCCGGACACTGGTGTTCGTCCGTTCCCGCCGGGCTGCCGAGGTCGTCGCGGCCGCGGCGCGGCGTGGGCTGGAGGAGGCCGCTCCGGAGCTGTCCGGGCGGGTCGCGGCGTACCGCGCCGGCTACCTCGCCGAGGAGCGTCGGGACCTGGAGAGCCGGCTGAGGACAGGTGAGCTTCTCGGCGTGGCCGCGACGTCGGCGCTGGAGCTCGGCGTCGACATCAGCGGGCTCGACGCGACCGTGATCGCCGGATTTCCCGGCACGCTCGCCTCCCTGTGGCAGCAGGCCGGTCGTGCGGGCCGGGCCGGGCAGGGCGCGCTCGCGGTGCTCGTCGCCCGAGATGACCCACTCGACACCTACCTGGTTCACCATCCCGAGGCGGTCTTCGGCCGGCCGGTCGAGGCCAGTGTGTTCGACCCCGACAACCCGTACGTCCTGATGCCTCATCTGGAGTGCGCGGCGAGCGAGCTGCCGCTGGCCGAGGAGGACCTGGAGCTGTTCGGGCCCGGAGCCCGCGGGGCCGTCGACGACCTCGTTCGCCGGGGACGGCTGCGCCGCAGGCCCACGGGCTGGTTCTGGACGCAGCGGCACCGGCCGGATGTCGACATCAGAGGAACCGGTGGCCCTCCCGTGCGCATCGTCGAGGTCGGGACAGGCCGCCTGCTCGGCACCGTCGACGCGGGGACGTCACATTCGACGGTGCACCAGGGGGCTGTGTACCTGCATCAGGGTGCCACCTTCCTCGTCACCGAGCTCGACCTCGACGACGCGGTCGCTTTCGTCGAGGCAGCTCAACCGGACTGGACGACGGTGGCGCGTGAGCACACCGACATCCGGGTGGTCGAGTCGACGCGGTCGGCGCGGTTCGCCGACGTCGAGATCCACCTCGGCACGGTCGAGGTCACGAATCAGGTGGTCGGATTCCAGCGCCGACGCCTGGCCACCGGTGAGATCCTCGGGCAGGAACCGCTCGACCTGCCGCCGCGCCAGCTCCGCACCAGGGCCGTCTGGTACACCGTCACCGACGAACTGCTGGCCGCTGCCAACGTGGAACCCGCGGAGGTGCCGGGCGCGGTGCATGCCGCCGAGCACGCGGCGATCGGCCTGCTTCCGCTGTTCGCGACGTGTGACCGGTGGGATATCGGTGGTGTGTCCACCGACCTGCACCCGGACACGGGCCGCACCAGCGTTTTCGTCTACGACGGCCATGCCGGGGGAGCCGGGTTCGCCGAGCGCGGGTTCCTGCGGGTGGCCGAATGGCTGAGTGCCACCCGGGATGCGGTCGCCGCCTGTGAATGCCCAGCTGGCTGCCCTTCCTGCGTGCAGTCGCCGAAGTGCGGAAACGGCAACGAACCTCTCGCCAAGGCGGCGGCCGTGCGGCTGCTGGACTCCGTGTTGGCCGCGATGGACGGAGACCGCGGTCAGGTACTGGACCCACCACAGAAATAGACACCTTCGTGGGTCGGGGGGGTAGCCGACCGTATCGGGGGTAGACCGCGCTCTGTCGGATTCTCAGAGCGGTCCTACTTCCCGTAAACGGCAGGAATGTGGAGGTTCCGGTGGTCACCGTCGGCGTAGTCCTGGTACTTCTGGCGGGCGTTCTCACCGCGGACATCGTCCTGGAGAGCTCTGGCCAGACGGAACTGATGATCATGGGGCAGGCGCTGTCCTTTGACGTCTGGGGGCTGTTCGTCCTGGGGGTCGCTACCGGGGTGCTGGCGGTGGCCGGTATCCAGCTCGGGCTGCAGGGTTTCGCCCGCGACAGGCAGCGGCTGAGGGCGCAGCGCCAGCAGGCCAGGGATCTCGCCGCCATGACCCGCCCCGTTCCTGGGGCGCACCCGTCGCCTTCGCAGCCCCGTGCCGCCGCGACGGCCGCAGCCACCGGTTTCGCGCCTCGTGGGTCGGTTCCTGGCGGGTCGGTTCGTGGTGGCGCGGTGACGACGGCCGGTGGTTCGGCGCCGGCGCCAGCACCCGCCGCGCCAGCACCTGCCGCGGCACCGTCGAGCCAGGCCCTGGCACCGTCGAGCCAGCGCCCGTCGAGCCAGCACCAGTCAGGCCAGGGCCAGTCAGGCCAGGCGCCGATCGGCCGGCCGGCTGGGACCGCGACCGCTCCCACAACACCGCTGGTCGTGCGTGGCCATGGCGCGGGTGGGCGTGGCTCGACGGCGCGGGCCGGTGACGCGAGGACCACAGGCGCGGGTTCGCGGTCCGCCCCGCCGGCCGACGCGCCTGTGCCGGCGGGCCGCGCGGCTGCTTCCGTCGAACGGCCGTCGACGCCCTCGGTACGCCATGGCAGGCCCTCGGTTGTGCCCCGAACTGATCGGGTGGTTGCGAGGGTCGCTGACCTACGGCGCCGGAACAGCGATGGAGCCCAGGGCCCGACCGGGAACGGCACTCCCCACGCCCAGGACGCCCCTGTCGGGAAATCCCAGCACCCCGGGGACCCCGACGCGCCCACGGGTGCCCGCCCGAGCTGAACTCCCACAGGCCCATCGGTACCGGCCATCGCCGCGGCGACAGCCTGATACGCGCCGGGCGCGCCTTCCCAGGGCCCGGCGCGTGCGCGAGCCCGAGCCGGGCCGAACAGCCGTAGCGAAGTCGGTAGGTCGGCCTCGACCGTGACGCTCACGCCATCGCCTTCCACCTGACAGATCGCCAGCCGCGCGGAGTTGGCCCTGGCCGACTCCGCGGCGCGCTGGCAGGCGAGAGCAGGCTGGGCGGAGTGCTCCGCGGCGGCGGCGAGCGCCGCGAGGTCGGCCGCCGTGGCAGCCCGCTGCCGACTCGCGTCGACCTGCGCGAGGCTCAGCACCATCGATCCGGTGGCAACGACGACCATCATGGCGCCGAGCAGCCAGACCGTGGCGGAGCCGCGTTCGCTCGTATTCGACGAACCAGGCGGCCGGGTTGTCCTCATGGCCCGGTACCCGCTGGCCCGGCACCCGCCGCCGTGTTTTCGACGGCGGCGACCGCGACGGCCGAGACGGTGACCGTGGGCACGAGGCGACCAGCACCTCCCGTGCCGACAACCGCGGCGACACGGACACGTACCGTCCCCGCGCTACCGCCGATCTCGATTTCGGCGCCCGGCGGCGCCGCCCGCAGTGCCCAGGCCCGGGCAGCCGTCGCCGACTCACCACGAGCAGCGGCGCGAGCCCCGAGCCGGGCGGCTTCGGCGCATCGTGTCTGCGCGGAGACCGCGCTGAGCATCCAGAGAATCATGAACATCACCGCCAGAAGACTGGGCAGACCCATCGCGAGCTCGGCGGTGACCTGGCCACGATCCCTGCCGCCGCGCGGGCGTCTCGGCCTGGTCGCAGTTCTCAAGGCGCGCTCAGAAGTCGATCTTCAGCGCGCGCTCGACCACCGAGGAGATCAGCGAGCGGGTGGCTGAGCTGGACACCACTGCGTAGAGCACGCTGGCGAACGCGACGGCTGCGAGGGTGCCGACGGCGTACTCGGCGGTGGACATTCCTGCGTCCACCGCGGTGGCTGCCGCCGCGCGGCGGCGCCGGGGCAGCGATCTCACCAGCGTCGACGCCAGATGGATGAACAGGACGAGAAGCCACATCATTGCCTCCGGGTCAGGTGGGGCATGGCCTGGTCAGAGCTGGTCAGGACGAGGCTCGGCAGGCCGGATCTTGTCTGGTACCTCGTGGCGCCGGCTGTCTCGATGATCGGGCGGTGTCGGCCGGTGAGGGACGGGCCCGCACTCCCTGTGGATGACGAGATCTCATCCACAACCCGGCACCCGATCTGCCCGCCTCGGGCGCGGTCGCGGACCGCTGTTCAGGGCTGTGGCAGGAGGCCCGAGCCGAGATCCGGGGCGGTGCCGATGATGATGGGCACCACGCCGAGCAGCAGGAAGGCCGGCAGGAAGCACAGTCCGAGTGGGGCGACGGCCAGGACGCCGGCTCGCCGGGCGGCGCCGATGGCCGCGGCGTGGGTCTCCTGCCGTGCACGGGTGCTGATTCGGGTGAGCGTCGTGGCGAGTCTCGCCCCGGAGGATTCGGTCCTGCCGATGGCGGCCACTGCGGCGAGCACCGTCTGTGCCTCACGCTGCCGGGCTGACCCGGCTCGCCCGGGCAGCGTGCCGATCCCCAGCGCGCGCGAGAGCCGTGCCGTACCACCGTGCCGTCGGGACCGCCGGCTGCCGGCGCGCCGCCCACGGCGGGGTGCGGGCTCCGCGCTGAGCACACCGACCGCGCCCAGAAGCCGGCGGCACGCCTCGTCGGCCGGTGCTCCGTGGCGCATCGAGCGCCCGGTGGCCCGCAGCTCGACACCGGCTGGGCCTCCGGTCGCGGACCCGACGACCTCCAGCGAGTTCTGCGTGGTGGCCCCCGCTCTCAGGCAGGCGGAGACGAGGTCGAGAGCGAGGGGAAGATCGGCAAGCATCCGGCGGCGGTACTCCCCGGAGGCCGCAGCGTCGCCTGGCCGTCCGGGTGGGAGCGGCCCCGCGCAGACGGGCGGCACCCGGGCCTGGACCCCGTCCGAGATCCGCCGCAGCCAGCGCAGCCCGGCCAGGTCGAGCAACACCCCCGCGGCCAGACAGAGCGTGCCGACCGGGGAATTCGTCAGGACGTCCACCGGGGACGCGCCGAGCAGGATTCCCATTGCGACGCCGAGCAGCGGCAGGCCGGCCACGAGGCGACCTGACGACCGCGGCCCGGCGAGGGCGGCGGCCAACTCGTCGGCACGTGCCGCATCCGATCGGGCCGCATCGGCGAGCATGACCGCGACCGGTGCCAGTCGGACCCCGGTCAACCGGCACACCCGGAACGCGGTGGCGAGCTGCCGCAGCGCGCCGGCATCGCATCGGGACAGCAGCCTCGGTGCGTCGTCGGCGTCGGCGTCGGCGAGCAACTCGCGCAGACGTGGCAGGTCGAGAGAGCCCGCCGCCCGTCCCGAGCGGCCGCCACCCCGACGGCTGTCACTCGGACGGCTCTGACGGCCGCCACCCCGACGGCCGTCGCCACTGTGGGCTTCGCTGCTGTGTGGGTGGGCCGGCAGGCTGGTGACCGAGGCCAGCGCGGTTCGCAGCGCGCCGTCGGGAGACGCGCCGGCGTCCAGCTCGGTCGCCACCGCGGCCAGCACGTCCTCAGCCGCCCCACGCAGCTCGGCCTCGTAGCGGTGGACGACCCAGCGACGCAGAGCCCCGTGCCCGCAGCAGAGCACGACGACAGCGATCCCGGCGGCCGGGCCACCCAGCACCGTCGCGGCGACGCTCCCGCCTGCCCAGGCAGCACCCCGCGCCAGCCGGGCCGTCATCGCGCGCCTGGCCGGGGCGCCGATGGCCCTGCTTGGCGGGGATGCGGCGGTCGCATCCGAAGCGCTGGTTGCGCTGGTGGTGCCGATCGTTGCGGTGGTGCTGGTTCTCCGTGGGGTGCTGCCGGCCCCGCCCCGGGCGCTGTGGTTCTGGGCACTGCGGTTCTGGGCATCGCGGTTCTGCGCGCCGCGGCCGGCCAGAGGCGCACCCCACGTTCCCGCAGGAGCGTGGCCAGTAGGGCGAGTCCCTCCGGATCCGGCTGGACGACGCCTCGAGCGGGTCGTTCGCCCACGTGCCGGGGCAGCTCCCGGGCATCGTCGCCGACAAGCGCCGGGACGACCTGGACCAGGCCGTCATCGCCCCGGCGCAGCACCCCGATGCCGGCGACCCGACGGGCACCCGCCGCATTCCGCCGGAGATGGATGGCCACCTGCACGGCCGCCGCCAGGTGGCTGTGCAGCGCGGCGCGCGGCAGTCCCGCGAGAGCGCCCAGGGCCTCCATCCGCGCGGGCAGGCTCTCGGCGGCGTTGGCGTGCACAGTTCCCAGGCCGCCCTCGTGGCCCGTGTTCATCGCCATCAGGAGATCGAGGACTTCCGCTCCGCGGACCTCGCCTACGACGAGGCGGTCCGGCCGCATGCGCAGTGCCTGGCGGACCAGCTCTCGCTGGGTGATCTCGCCGGCGCCCTCGACGTTCGCCGCGCGAGCCTCCAGCCGGACCACGTTGATTCGGGAGAGGACGAGCTCCGCGGTGTCCTCGACCAGCACGATCCGTTCTGTCGCGGGTGCGGCGTCCAGCAGGGCGGCGAGCAGGGTGCTCTTCCCCGTCCCGGTTCCGCCGCTGATGAGCGCGGTGAGTCGGGCGGCGAGGACGGCACGCAGGGCGGCCGCGGTGTCGGGCCCCAGGGTGCCGGCGGCCGCGAGGTCGTCCAGGGTGAACGGCACGGGGCGCGGCCTGCGCAGTGACAGGCAGGTTCCACCCAGGGCGGGTGGGGAGAGCATGGCGTGCAGGCGGATTCCGTCAGGCAGCCGGATGTCGGCGAACGGCATGGCGGTGTCGAGCCGGCGGCCGCCGCTGGCGGCGAGCCGGACGGCGAGCGCCCGGACAGCTCCGTCGTCGGCGAAGCGCACGCCGGTGAGACGAAGCCGGCCGGCTCGTTCGATCCAGACCTTGTCCGGGCCGTTGACCAGGATGTCGGTGATCTCCGGGTCGCGCAGCAGGACCGCGAGCGGCCCCAGCCGCTGGGCATGCCCCTGGGATGGCGTCGAGCGCGCCCCGTTCGAAGCGAGCCTGGCCGCCTCGGCCAGGCCTACCTCGGACGGGCCTGTGCCGGACGGACCTGACTCGAAGGGGCTCGTCTCGAACGAAGCCGGCGGCGGCACCGCCCCGGGCGGGGTCGCCTCGGAAAGCAGGGGCCCGGGCAGCGGTGCGGCGGACGGCGCCGCGGTGACGGCATCGGCTGAGGCCGACGAGGCGCGGGACCGGCCGGCTCTCACAGGTGCGCTCCGCCGGTGAGGCCGACTTCCGCGAGAAACCGATCGCTGAACCGGATGAGCGACGCTCCGGCAATCGAGCCCTCCGCAGCGGTGGTCGAGCCTTCCGCCGCCGCTTCGGCTTCGACGGGCGGTCGTTTTGTGATCCTCACTGTGGATTCCGAGCGCGGCGCGCCCGAAGTTCCGGCCGTGGCCGGACGGTTTCCTTTTCCTTCGGAGCCGGGTGTCTCCTGGTGGTCATGGCCGGCCATGACCACGGGGTTCGCGGCCGGTTCGTGGTGGATCACACCGGCCAGCGGAAGTCCCACGGTGGCGACGATGCGGGCCACCGCCGGGTGCAGGGACTCGTCCGGCTCGTTCCGCTCGGCGGGTGAGCCGCTGCCGGGCGAACCGCCGCGAGCCGGGCCGGATGGCTGCGCGCCTGGCGGTGGGAGCATGCCCGCCGGTGGGAGGCGAACGACCAGCCGTACGTCCGAGCAGGTACGCGCCACGTACCTGGCGACCTGAGCCGCCGCCGCGGCTGTCGCGGGCTCGGCTGTCACGACGAGCAGCACCGTCTCGCAGAGGAAAAGCCCGACGTCCGCCCCGGCATCGGCGGAGCGAGGCAGGTCGGCGACGATCAGGTCAGCTCCACCGCGAGCGGTGGCGAACATGGCGCTGATGGCCGGCGGCGACAGTACGGGGATCTCGTCGCGGTCCCAGGAGAGCACCGGCAGATCGCCGCCCCACATGGGCGGCCCGGCAAGGAAGTGTTCGAGGAAGTCATCGTCGTCCTCGTCGTCGGCTGGCCGTGGGTGCGGTGGCTCCGCACGCGCGGCGTCCCCGATGACAGTGCCTGCCGGTGTGAGGGGACGGCGCCGGGTCCCTGGACGTGCCCAGGGGTGGGGGCCCCGGGCCTGGGGCGGGCGTGCCTGCGCCGCGGACAGATCGCCGCCGGCAGCGTGGCGCACCGCCGAGCCCGCGCCCGCCGGATGGAACCGAGGGATGCCTGCCGAGGGCCCGTCGCCGTGGCTGGCCTCCGATCCGAGACCGGAGCCCCAGTGCGTGTCCGCGCCCACCGTGAGCCCGCCGAACGGGTCGATCTCCAGCAGCGCCGAGCGGACCTGGCGCCGCAGCCCGGCGCGGGCCAGCGTCACGGCCAGGGTGGTGGAGCCGGCCCCGCCGTGCCCGCCGAGCACGCCGAGGGTCAGCGACCGGCGGCCGGCGGTGTCCGCCGCACGGGAGAGGACGTTCACGAGCCAGGTCTCGGCCGCGGGAAGGAAGATCACGTGTTCGGCATTGATCAGAAGCGCCAGACTCCAGGTCCGGCGGTCGTCGACATCGGTTCCGACGAGCACGATGTCCGACCGCGGCGGCAGATTCGCGGCGACACAGGCCGCGGCGCGGTCGGCGCCTACCACGACCAGCGGTGCGTTGGCCCAGTACCGGCTGGCGGCCCTGGCCGTCGGCGCGACCGTCACGGTCGTGCCCGCCGCGGCCGCGAGCCGCAGCAGGTCGTCGAGAAGCTCGTGCGAATCGGTGACGACCAGCGGGCGTCCACGGGGAGTGTCGTCGGCTGGCGTGATCGGCTTCGCGGGGGTCATGGCGGGCCGTCCCTTCGGCGCGGGTGGCTGTGTGCGGCCACCATGCGCCAGCCGGGCCGGGCAATGTGGATCTTTGGTGGGGGCCGGGCCGTGTTATAAGGGCCGGCCCGCGTCGGTACCGAGGTGGGACCGGACGCCGATGGAGATCATCGGCGTTCGAGCCGCGGCTCCGGGTCACCCATCGAGGGAGGGTCTCGTACCGCCATCCGGTATCGGCAATTCACCGCAAAAGGAGGGGCGTGGAGCCGACTGTCGACCCGCAAGAAAGAAGGATTTTGGTCGTCCCGACGACCAAAATCGTTCACGATTGCGACTCGCCAAACAGGGCGATCCGAGGATCTTCGTTGCCGTGGCGACCTCGTCCTGGCGACCACAGTCCTCAGGTCTCGCCTGGCAGCGGCTGTTCGAGGAGTAGAGGTTCTCAGGCGCGGGAGAGCGCCTCGCACACCGCGAGTGATTCCCGGGCCGCGAGCCCGACCGCGCGGGCACAGTGCCGCACCCAGGAACCCACCCCGTCCGCCCCGCCCGCTACATACGCGGCAAGAGCGGCGCTGTAGGTCTCCTCGGTATCAACGGTGCCGGTGCCGGTGCCGGCACCGGTGTCGTTGCCCGCGCTGGCAGCGGACGGCGCGGACGGGGCTCCGGCTCCGCCCAGGGCCGCGGCCGCGCTGCCGTGAGCCAGCTCGAGGTGGCCGACGTCCATCGCGACCAGGGCCTTCGGGTCGAGGCCTCGGCTGATCAGGACGAGCCGGGCGGCGGCGCGGGCGATGATGCCGTCGAGCACGCCGAACGGCCGGATCGCGAGCAGCTCCCCATGGATGATCGCGGCGACCACGATCGCGGGAGCGCGGGTCGGGGCGGTCAGCACGGCGGTGAGCCCGTCGAGCCGCACTGACATCTCCATGGCGGACACCGTCGGCTCGCCCCAAGGGCCAGCCAGCTCCGCGGTGCCGGCGGTTCCCGGCCCCCGAACGTCGACCCGCGGCCGGCCCAGCGCCTCGTCCGGGAGAAGGCCTCGACCGGCGAGAACGTGCATGCGTGCCAGGGCCTGGCGCGGTGCGCGCTCCCACGCGGATGACAGCGTGCCCAGCTCCGCGTAGAGCCGGACGGCCCCCAGCGTCACGGCCAGCGACCGGCTGTCGGTGCCGTCGGCCGGTCCGCTGACGCGCCCGTCGGTGAGCCCGGCCGGGACGGCGGCACCGGCACCCGTGTTGGGACCGGCATCGGCATCGAGGGCGAGCTCATGGTCGCCGAGGTGGGCTCTGAGCACGTCGAGTGGGACGTCGTGCCCTTCCAACGCGGCGGACGCCCGGGCGGCGCGCAGCGAGGCCTCGGCGGTCACCTCGGCGCTGCGGCGGCGCAGGATGCGGTGCCGCAGCAGTGCGTCCACGCCCGCGCGCGCGGCCGTGGCGGCCTCGTCGACACCGGGGATCGCCGCAACACTGGCGAGCGGGTCGCTACCGACGACTGATGCCGACGAAGGTGCTGTCACCCGGCAGACGCTACCTCGCCCGGGTGTGCCGAGGACGGCTCCCGACTTCGTCATGACCGCCGAAAGGGCGAATCGTCCCTCGGATCACACCGTTCGATCGGGCCCGTCGCCTCCCGTGTTCCGCCGCCGCGGGCCACACTGCTCACAGGGGATCCGGACGGGGCGGCCACGCAGCGCCGCCGCGTGCCCCCGCAAGCGCGCCGGCACCGGACCCGATCGGCGGTGTCACGGGCCGGCTTTGAGAGGGAGGAGCCGGCGTGCCGACAAGGACCGACAGCTCACGAGCGGGGCGGGAGCCGACGCTGGGGGAGCTGGTCGCACTGGCGACCCGGGACATGTCGCTGCTGATCCGCCAGGAGATCGAGCTCGCGAAGGCCGAGCTCGCCAGGCAGGCGGTGTCCGCGGGTCTGGGCGCCGGGTTCCTGGTGGTGGCGGCCGGCCTGGGGTTCGGCGCACTGATCGCCGGGACGATCTTCCTCGGTGAGCTGTTCACCTGGGCGGGGATGGAGCGGTTCTGGGCTTACCTGCTGACGGCCGTGCTTTATCTGGCCCTGGCCGGGCTGCTGGTGGTCTTCGCGCTCACCCGCTTCAAGAAGCTTTCACCCCCCGAACGGACCATTCAGACGGTGCGCGATGACATCGCCTGGCTGCGCCGGCCAACCGGCCGGTCGGGGGCCGCCCGAAAGGGCCATGGCACGGCCGAGGTGGGAAGCGCCCCGGCGGGGCCAGACAGCGCGGCGGCGGGACCGGTCGTGGCGGGACCGATCGTGGCGGGACCGGTCGTGGCGGGACCGGCGGCAGCGGAGTAGCCGGGCGCGGCGATTGCTGGGCCTGGCGTCAGCCGAACAGGCCGAGCGCGGCGGCGGCGGAAGCCGGGCGGGCCCGGCGCACCGACCACCCGTCGGAAGAAGCAGCGGGTCTGCCATCCTTGGAGATGATGGAGGATGCCATCTCTGAGCCCGCGGCCGTGCTCGTTGACGGGCCGTGGCGCCACCGGGACGTCTCGACCAACGGAACCCGGCTGCATGTGGCCGAGGCGGGCGAGGGTCCACTGGTCCTCCTTCTCCACGGTTTCCCGCAGTTCTGGTGGACGTGGCGTAGTCAGCTGCGGGATCTGCCCGCCGCCGGCTACCGGGTGGTCGCCGCCGATCTTCGCGGGTACGGAGCGAGTGACAAACCGCCGCGGGGCTATGACGCGTTCACCCTGGCCGATGACGTCGCCGGGCTGGTGCGGGCACTCGGCGAGCGCAACGCGGTGATCGTCGGCCACGACTGGGGCGGCCTGCTCGGCTGGACGACGGCGGTTCGTCGGCCGCGGGTGGTGCGGGGGCTGGCGGTGATCGGCATGCCGCATCCGCTACGGGTGCGGCGCCGGATCGTCGCCGACGTGCGGGGCCAGGGGCTGGCCAGCCGGTACCTGGCCGCCTTCCAGCTGCCGTGGGTGCCGGAACGCCGCCTGGTCGCGGAGGGAGCGGCCTACGTCGCCGAGCTCCTACGCGGCTGGGGAGGTCCGGGCTACCCGACGCCGGAGGCCGAGGCACGCTATCGCGGCGCCATGCGGATCCCCGGCGTGGCCCACAGCTCGCTGGAGTACCACCGGTGGGTGGTGCGGTCCCAGCTGCGGCCGGACGGAGCGCGCTTCGTCGAGCTGCTGCGGACACCGGTGCGAGTGCCCACCCTGCAGTTGCACGGCAGCCTCGACCGGTGCTTCCTGCCGTCGACCGCGGCCGGGTCGGAACGGCACGTGGCCGCGCCGTACACGTGGCGCCTGTATGACGGCCTCGGGCACTTCCCGCATGAGGAGGACCCGGACACCATCACCCGTGACCTGGTCGCCTGGCTCGCGGAGACCCACAGCGGGAACGGCGGCAACGGCGGGGTCAGTCGCAGCCCTGAGTGCTGACCGGGACGGTGGCCTGGGCGCCGCGCTGGGCCGGGACGCTCACCTCCTGCGCGGTGAGCACGTAACCGGTGTCGTCGTCGTCCGTCGCTGCGGCGAAGACCACGCCGAGGACAGCACCGGTGTCGGAGAGCAGCGGCCCGCCGGAGTTGCCCGGCAGCACCTGGCCGCGGATCGCGAAGATCTCGCGTCGGACCGTGCCACGTGAGTAGATGTCCGGCGCGCTGGCCGTCTGCTCGTTGCGGATGCGCGCGGGCTCGGTGGTGTAGGGCCCGTCCTGGGGATAACCGGCGACGACCACCGGGTCGCCGGCCTCACCTGGTGGCGAAGTCTGGAACCGCAGGGGCGCACGGCGCAGGTTCGGCACGTACAGCACGGCGACGTCCCGATCGGGGTCGAACTCCACCACCTCGGCCGGCAGCGCCTGGGCGCCGACCTCGACGACGACCTCGCTCACACCCGCCACGACGTGTGCGTTCGTCATGACGTGCTGGGGCGTGAAGACGAATCCGGTGCCTTCGACCTGCTTCCCACAGGACGGCGCCTGGCCGCGGATCTTCAGGATGCTCGACGCCGCGTTCTGGACCTCGGTGGCGCTCACGACCGCCGCGTCCGGCGGGTCGGTCGCGACGATGCGTTCTCCGTTCAGACCGGCGAAGACCTCGGGGAAGCCCTGGTCGTCCATGAGCTGGCGCAGGTCGGAGAAGGTGTGGCGGACGTCGTCGGGCATCTGGGCGTCGACGGCGCCGAGGATCTCCGAGCCGCGCGCGGCCCGGGCGAGGGTCTGGAACGGCGAGCGGTCCACCGTGGTCGCGAGCAGCCAGCCGACGAGCAGGACGGACACGCCGGACAGGGCGGCACCGGCGACGGCGTCGACCCGCTGACCGGCCCGCCAGGTCAGCCGGCCGCGCACGACCGTCCCGAGCGCCGTCCCGATGATCTGCCCGGTCAGGGCCAGCCCCACCACCACGACGAGACCGACCAGCGCGCCGTCGTCCGTACGGCCGATGAGCTCGGCGAACGGGCTTGCGATCTTGGCGCCGAGAAAACCGCCGCCGAGGAAGCCGATGAACGACAGCGCGCCGACCGCGAATCCCTGGCGATATCCGGAGATCGCGAACATCACGGTCAGCGCGATCAGAACGAGGTCGAGAAGGTTCACCAGGGGCCCGCGTCGAGGTTCAGAAGATCACCATCGTGTTCGGAGGATCGCAGTTCAGAGGATCACAAGAGTGGCGGTCATTCCCTTATGCAGGGTACAGACCACCGGATATCGACCGGGCTTGGACGCGGTGAAGGTGACCGACTGGGACTGGCCGGCCGCGACGATCCTGGTGGTCGCGCCGGGGAGCGTGTCGATGACGAAGTTGTGCGGAGCCGAACCCTTCGGCACGGAGAAGTTGACCCGGATCGTTCCCGGGTGGGCGATGAGCTCACCGGCGGAGAAGGTCTGGTTCACCTGACCGACGACATCGAAGACCTGGACGCCGTCGCTGACCGTGGCCGTCAGGGTCGCGGTGGCGGACGGCCCGCCGTGCGCCATGTCGTCGCCTCCACCGCCGCCGCAGCCGGTCAGGGCGGTGAACAGCGTCACGGCCGCAACCAGTGCGACCAGCCCGTTCCGGGCGGATCTTGAGGTCATCCTCCGACCGTACCGCCCGCTTCGTCAGGGGAGATGCGGGGCTCTACCACCGCTCGGGGGAGTGCCATCGCCTTCGAGATCGCCGCGGTGATCTCCGGTACGTCGACGGGGGTGGCGGTGTCCCAGGGGCGTTCCCACCCACCGGCCCGCAGCAGTGCGTCGAGAATGCCGGCGGTGAATCCCCAGACCGTCATGCCGCGGACCCGGAACGCCGGACTGCCGAAACCGGCCGGATGGCGCAGCAGGATCCGGTTACCCGGGTCGGCGAGCTCGGCCACGGGGACGCGGGCGACGGACGAGGTTTCCGCCGGGTCCACGGCCACCACCGCGCTCGGGGTGTGCCACCAGGCCAGCACGGGCGTCACATGGAAATGGCTCGCGGCCAGGTAGAGCGGGCTGACGGTGGCGAGGATCTCGACACCGGACGGGTCGAGCCCGACCTCCTCCTCCGCCTCGCGCAGCGCCGTCGCGGCGCGCGACACATCCGTCTCGTCGGCGCTGCCTCCGGGGAAGGCGGGCTGCCCGGCGTGGTTGCGCAGGTCGGCGGCCCGCTTCAGCAGCAGGACGTCCGGCCCGTCCGGGCCCTCTCCGAACAGGATCAGGACGGCGGCCTGCCGCCCGCCCGGCCGGTTTGCACCAGGCTGGCGCACCTGCACCGGGATGCCCGCGCCGACCGCGCCGACCAGCCCCGCCAGCCACCCGGGGACCGGCGTGCCACCGGCGGCGGACACGTTCGCCGGCGCGCGTCGCGGCGCGGGGCCCGGCGTGAGGCCGGTCTGATCCGGGGTGCTCACCGGGCGGCCTCCGCGTCGCCGCGCACCAGCCGCGCGGCCTGCAGGGGCTCGGTCGGGCCGGTGCCGAAGGACGGGCACATCCGGGCGATCGCGCAGGCCCCGCACGCGGGCCGCCGGGCATGGCAGATCCGCCTGCCGTGAAAGATCATCCGATCCGAGGCGATCGTCCAGTCCCGCCGCTCGATCAGTGCCGCGAGGTCGGTCTCGACCCGGACCGGGTCCGTCTCGGAGGTGAGCGCGAAACGCCGGGACAGCCGGCCGACGTGGGTGTCGACCGTGATCCCGGGGACGCCGAAAGCGTGCCCGAGGACGACGTTCGCGGTCTTGCGGCCCACGCCTGGCAGCGTCACCAGATCCGCCAGCCGGCCCGGCACCTCGCCGGCGAACCGCTCGGTGAGAGCGGCGCCGATGCCGATCAGCGAGTTGGCCTTCGCCCGGAAGAAGCCGGTGGGGCGCAGCAGGCCCTCCAACTCGTCGCGGTCCGCCGCGGCGTAGGCGGCGGCGCTGCGGTAACGGGCGAAGACGGCGGGAGTGACCTCGTTGACCTTCTTGTCCGTGCACTGGGCCGACAGAACCGTCGCCACCAGCAGCTCCAGCGGATTGCCGAAGTGCAGCGCGATGCGTGCGTCCGGGTGGAGCTCACCGAGGGCGCGCACGATGCGTCGCGCTCGTCGGGTGCGGGCCAGGGCCGTCTCTGCAGTCGCGTCGACGGTGATACCCATACCTCGCAGAGTATCTGCCGGGCCGCCCGCGCCGGTCGGTGTCTGATCGTGGCCCGTGCGGGCGCGTCGACCCCCCGCACGCGTGGCGGGCGGCGTCATCGGGGACCATGGGATGGCCATGATTGCATTTGCCGCGGTTACGGTCCCCCTGTTGCTGCTCGGGCTGCTGCTCGCGATGGAGCGGGTCGAGCGTCCCCTCAACGCCGCCGACGTCGGCAAGGGCATCGAGGGCTTCTTCGACAGCGCCCGCCCGGACGAGGTCGAGACCTTCGTCCAGCAGGGCATGCCCGCGGCTCTGGAGCGTTACCGGCGCCGGCTGCGCCGCACTCCGCCTGGCAAGCACCGGGCCGCCTGAACCCGCCACCCCGGCGAACCTGCCACTCTGCTGAACCCTCGGCCTGCCCGGCCCCTCGGTCCGTCCGAGCCCTCGGTCCGCCCGAGCCCTCGGTCCGTCCGAACCCACCGTTGGTGGGGCTGGTGTCGGTTGCCGGCGGAGTCAAGGGGGTTCAGGCCGCTCTCGGCCCTGTCGATCATGGATGTCCAGCAGTTGTTCCGGACTGTGCCGATGTGACCTGTGCCGCGTCTGGCCCGATCGCGCCGCTTGGGGCGGGTGCGGGCCCCGAAATCGACCGTGCTAGGCGGATTGTGACTCTCGCCACTTTGGTGGTGCGTCCACGGTCACTTTGCGTATCAGAAACGGAGTATTCGGGTACATCTGCGTGACCTGACCAGGCCGATGGGGGTCCCTGGCCGTGCCCAACGCCCCGCACCCTGGCATGCTCAGCTCGTGGACGATCTGCTAGCCCGCGTTCCGCTGTTCGCCGGGTTGTCCGAGCCCGACCGCCAGGCGCTTTCCGATCACCTGGACCGGCAGGACGTGACCCGTGGCGATGTGCTGTTTCGCGAAGGGGATGTCGGTGACCGCGTTTTCGTGGTTCTTTCCGGCAAGGTCAAGATAGGACGCCAGTCCGCCGACGGGCGGGAGAACCTGCTGTACGTGATGGGGCCGGGAGACCTCTTCGGTGAGCTCTCCCTGTTCGATCCCGGACCGCGCACCGCTACAGCGACCGCCGTGACCGACGCGTCGCTCGTCGCGCTGGATCACACCGCGCTGCGGCCGTGGCTGCGCTCCCGGCCCGAAGCCGGGGCGCTGCTGCTGCGTGTGCTGGCCCGTCGCCTGCGGCGGACCAACGACACGATGGCGGACATGGTCTTCACCGATGTGCCAGGTCGCGTCGCGAAGGCGCTGCTCGATCTGGCCGATCGTTTCGGTGAGCCGGCCCAGCCCGGCAACGAGGCCGCTGGGGTCCGCGTCGAACACGGCCTCACGCAGGAGGAACTGGCACAACTGGTCGGTGCCTCGCGGGAGACGGTGAACAAAGCTCTGGCCGATTTCGCCACTCGTGGGTGGCTTCGGCTGGACTCACGCGCCGTCGTGCTGCTCGACCGTGAGCGGCTCGCCCGCCGAGCCCGCTGAACTCACCGCCGGTAGTGGAGCCGGCATGTTCGTCGCGCGCCCGTCTCCCGGATCCGCCGAGGTCGTCGGATCCGGGAGCGGCGCACTCCCAGCCGTGACGGCGACGACGTCGGACTCGTCGTCGCCGGGCTTGTCGTCGCCAGGTCCGTCATCGCCAGATTTGTCATCGCCGTGCCCGGTGTCGCTCTGCCCGGTGTCGCGGGGTCCGACGCCGCCCGGTTCGGCGTCGCCGGATGCCGGTGGTGGCAGTGTGGCGAGCAGCCGCCGGGTCTGCGGGGCCTCGCTGACCGCGCCGGTGGCGGTCGCCGCGGCGAGCGCCTGCTGGTAGGCCTCACGGCTGCCCTCGACGTCGCCATGCGCGGCGAGCACGGTGCCGAGCGCCCGATAGGCCAGCACCTGCGCGCGGACGTCCTCCGCATCCACGCTGACCGCGCGCCGGGCCACTCTCAGGGCCTCGTCCGGCTCGCCCGCGTCCAGCAGCGTGCCCGCGAGGTGGGCGTAGGCCTGCCGGCGCGGGAACATCAGGGTCGCCGGCTCGCTGACGGCGAGCGCGTCACGCAGCCCGGTGATCGCCTCGTCCAGCCGCCCGCGTGCGCGGGCGATCTGGGCCACCAGCACCTTCGCTCCGAGGTGTGCGTGCGGGCGCAGCTCCAGCCGGTCCAGGTCGGCCAAGGCGCTCTTGGCGGCCTCCTCCGCCGCGTCCACCTCGCCGGCGTCCAGCCTCGTCAGACCCAGCAGGACCTGGGCGAACGCGCCGATGAGCACATGGCCGGTGGCGGCTGCGTCCGCGCAGACCTCGGTCAGCAGCTCCGCCCCGCGCTGCGGCTCGCCGGCACCGCGGGCGGCCAGGCCGCGGGCGATGAGGGTGAGCGTGTGCCCCCACGTGTCGCCCGTCTCGGCGAACAGCTCCGCGGCGCGGGCCGCCTCGCTCTCCGCCGTCTCGATGTCGCCGAGCTCGGCCGCGGCGACCGCGTCGATCGTCAGGCAGATGGCCTGGCCCCAGCGCTCCCGCATCGACTCCGCGAGGTTGATGAGGACCCGGGAGACCTTGCGGGTGCGCGTGAGCTGGCCGGACAGCAGCAGGACGAGCGCCTCGGTGCCCGAGCACCAGCCGAGGCCCCCGGCGTCCTCCAGCCGCTCGAAGAGCGCGGAGGCCTCGCGAAGGGTGCGTTCGGCCCGGCTGTAGTCCCCTCGGGTGGTGGCGCTCCAGGCGAGGTGCTGCAGGGCCCAGCCGACTCCGCGCGGATCGTCGACCCGGCGGGCGAGGGTCAGCGCCTCGCGATAGCGCTCCTCGGCGGCCAGGATGCGGCCGGCCGAGTACTCCAGCAGCCCCAGCCGGCGCAGCGAGGCGGCCACGGCCCGGTCGTCGCCGGCCCGGTGCGCCGCGTCCAGCGCCGTGATGAGGGACTGCCGTGCCTCCTCGCCGCGCCCCTGCTTCTGCCGCAGCTCACCGAGCACGGCGTAGGCCGACGCCCGCAGGCTGGGGGTGTTCAGACGCAGTGCCGGACGCAGCGCGCGCTCCGCCTCGTCGAGGCGGCGCAGCCAGACGAGTGCCTCGGCGTGCAGGATCCGCACCTTGATGTCTTCATCACCGTCGATGACGCCGCGCCCGAGGCGGCGGGCGTTGGCGAGCAGATCGGCGGCGGCACGGTGGTCGTCGCGGGCGAGCGCCGAACGCGCGAGCCGGACATGGGCGTGGAACCCGGCCTCGCGTGCCGACCACGCCGGGTCCTCCGCCGGCAGTGCCATCGACGCGGCGAGGTCGTAGGCCCGCAGCGCGTGCGCGGCGACGAAGGTCGACACCTCGCGGGAGGGGCCGATCATCGCGGTGACGCCCCACCGGGCGGCGGTTGCGTGGCGGCGGGCACGTTCGACCTTCGGCAGCCCCGAGTAGGCCGCGTCCCTGGCCATCGGATGGACGAATCGCCACAGCGTCTCGCCCTGGCGCGGTGGCCGTACGAGCTGGCGTTCGGTGAGGACCGACAGCGCCCGCTCCATCTCGGCTGCGGGCCGCTCACCGACCGCCGGCAGTGCCTCGGCGGGGAAACGGGGGCCGAGCACGGCCGCCGCCCGCAGCGCGGCCTTGGCGGAGGGGTCGAGGTCGTCGATCCGGGCGGCGAGCACCGACTGGACTCCGGCCGGCAGCACGGTCTCGACCAGTGAGCCCTCGAGCACCCACCGCAGGCCGTCCCCGTCCGGGTCTGGCACCTGGTGCAGGAGACCGCGGTCGACCAGCAGGTTGAGCAGCTCGGTGAGGAAGAACGGGTTGCCGTGCACCCGGGCCAGCAGGCCGGCCTGGTTGGCCCGGGACAGGCCCGGCTCGCCCAGGTATTCCTTGAGCAGCGTGCGGGCGGCGTCCTCCGGCAGAGGGCTCAGCGCGAGCCGGTGCGCGGTCGCCAGGTCGGCGAACCGGGGATTCTCCCGGTCGAGCAGCAGGAGCATGACGGGGCCGGTGAGCGCGCTGGTGAGCCGGCGCAGCGCAGTCGTCAGCCGGCTGGTCGCCCATTCCAGGTCATCGATGATCACGAGCACCGGCCCCTGGACCGCCACCGCGCTCAGGAGCAGGCCGACCGTCTCCACCGCGTCGTCGACGGACCGCTGCAGCACCTCGCCCTGCGACGCCCGCCCGGCCGGATCGCCTGGCGGCGTCACCCCGCCGGTGCCGGGCCGGCGGTCCGGTGGCACGCCGAGCATGCCGAGCAGCCGGTCACCGATGCCGGACGGAAGCTTCGTCCCGAAGATCGGATGAGTGAGGCTGGCGACCTTGCGACGGACCCGGTCGGCCACCCGGTCCAGGCTGTCGCCGTCGGTGATGCCGCAGAGGCCGCGGATGAGATCGATCAGCGGAGCGAGGTCGCGGACATCGCCGTGACGGACGGTGCGGCCCCACAGCACCGCCGCGCCGTGGGTCGTGGCGGCGCCGTCGGCGAGCTCGCGGGCGAGCCGGGTCTTGCCGATCCCGGCCTCACCCGTGATCACGACGATATCCGGGCGGCCGCTGTCGACCACTCCGGTGAAGTACCCGCGCAGCTCCGCGAGCTCCCGCTCGCGCCCGATGAAGGTCGCGTCGTCGGCGAGCCCCGGCCGGGCGATGTTGGACGGGCGCAGGCTGACGAGCTCGTAGGCGGGCACCGGCTCGCGCTTGCCCTTGAGGACCAGCGGCGGCAGGTCACGCCAGGTCGCCACCAGCCGGGTGGCGGCGACCGTGTCACGACCCGCGTAGACGGTGCCCACGGCCGCGGCGCCGGAAAGCCGCGCGGCGGTGTTCACCGTGTCCCCGATGACCGTGTACGACAGGGCGGCCTGGACACCGGCGAGCACCTCGCCGGTGTTGATGCCGACCCGCAGCGCGAGCGAGCCGCTGTCGCCGCTCTCGTCCATGATCAGGCGACGGACGGTCTCCTGCATCGCGGCGGCTGCCCGCACCGCGCGCTCGGGATCGTCCTCGTGCGCTGTCGGGGCCCCGAAGACGGCCATGATTCCGTCTCCGCTGAGGTTGTCGACCCGCCCGCCGACCTCGTCCACGTCTCGGGCGAGTGCGGCGAGCACGCGGTCGGTCACCTCGCCGACCCGTTCGGGATCGCGGTCCTCGGCCCAGGCGGTGAAGTCGGAGAGGTCACCGAACAGCACCGTGACCACCCGCCGCTCCGCCGACTCGGCGCGCGGCGTGTCCGCCGGAGTGAACTGCAGGCCGCAGTTGAAGCAGAACCGCCCGCCGGGAACCGTCGGTGTGCCGCATCTGGGGCAGACCAGGGGGCCGGGCATGGGGGAGCTGATCACCATTCTGGACCGGTTCCTCTCCGCCGGGTGAAGGCCGGGCCGCTGGAGCCGCTCGGGCCACTGGAGTGGGAAGCCAGGCAGCGACCGTAGCCGGAACGTGTGCGAAGAGTGACGGGTCGCGAGTACGCGGATCCGTGGGCGTTACCAGTGGGCCAGATGGCTACAAAGCGCACGAGCGGTCTCCTCCGCCGGAAAGTTTAGTGGCCTTCGTCTCCCTTTCTGGATCAAGCTGTGTCGGATGGTTGACCTGGGCGGTTTTGCCAGAGCCAGGACAGTGCTGCCGCTGACCCCCATTGTGGCGCAGGTCACTCCGTTGGCCCCGATCCGGGGGTACCCGGAATCCGTTCATGGGTCGCCGACGGCACCGAGCACCCGGCCAGCTGCCGCGGCGAGGCACGCGGACCGTTGCGGCCGTGGTGGACGTCACGCCCGGCCAGGCGGCCAGGCGGCCAGGCGGCCGGGCGAACGGGCGGCCGGGTGAACGGGCGGCCGGGTGAACTGGTGGTGCGCCTACCGCGAGCGCAGGTACTCGAGCTGCGCCCGGACGGACAGCTCGGCCGCGGGCCAGAGCGCCCGGTCGACGTCGGCGTAGACGAGACGCACGACGTCCGACGGCGTGACCTCGCCGGCCGGCCGGCCCAGCTCGGACAGCGCCGCGCTGACCTGGTCGAGGCGGGCGGCCCGATGATCGAGGTAGGCCTGCGCGGCCCGGCCGGCGGCCGGCAGCTCCGGACCATGGCCAGGCAGCACCGTCATGTCACCGAGCTCGCGCAGCGACCGCAGGCTTTCGAGGTAGTCGCCGAGGCGGCCGTCGGGATGCGCGACCACCGTGCTGCCACGCCCGAGGATGGTGTCCCCGGTGAGCACCGCCGGGTGCTGGTCGTCCCCGGTGAGGACGAACGACAGGGAGTCGGCCGTGTGCCCGGGTGTTGCCAGCACCCGCAGCTCCACCCCGGCGGCGGCGACGACGTCCCCGGCACCCAGACCTTCCGAGCCGAGGCGGTGCGCCGGGTCGAGGGCCCGGACCCACGCGCCGGTCAGGGCGTGCAGCGCCGCCGCTCCCGCACTGTGGTCGTCGTGGCCATGCGTCAGCAGGATGGCGTGCACCGGGCCGGCGGCGGCGACCCGCGCGAGGTGCTCGTCGTGGTCGGGGCCCGGGTCGACCACAACGCAGCCCGGCTCGCCGGGAGCACGCAGGATCCAGGTGTTCGTGCCCTCCAGTGTCATCGGCCCCGGGTTCGGCGCGAGCTGGACGGATGCCAGCCGGGTGACCTCGCGGGTAGCGATCATCGCTCGACGGTTTCGCGGTCGAGGTGAGGGAACAGCAGGCGCCAGAGCCCGTCGGCGACGGAGATCCGTGGCATGACCGGGGCGAGGTCCCGGGCCGCCGCGGCCGCGAGAACGCCCGCGACGTCGTCGAACTCGGCGAGCTCGGCCAGGGTGAAGACGGTCGGCGGCAGCATCGCCAGGGCACCTTCGTAGAACTGGTCGAGTGCCTGCGCGGGGCGGATCCAGAGCGCTCCGTCCGCCTCGGAGGAGGCGATGCCGGGCTCCTGCCCGGGCGGCAGCGCCGCGACGAAGAACCGGGTGTCGTAGCGGCGCGGCTCGAGTTCCGGGGCGACCCAGCGGGTCCAGGCGCCCAGCAGATCCGCGCGCAGTGCCAGCGATCGGCGGGTGAGCAGGTCGGCGAGGGTGAGCCGGCGGTCCTCCATCGCCTGCCGATCGCTGGCGAACGTCGTCCCGGTCTCGATCTCGGTCCCGACCCCGGCCGGTGAGGCGGGGGCCGGCCCGTCGGAGGCCGCCTGCGGTGGGGCGGCGAGCAGCACCCCGCACTCCTCGAAGGTCTCCCGGACCGCGGCGCACACCACCGCCCGGGCACGGGCGGGATCCCGGTCGAGGCCCGGCATGACCACATCGACCGGTGGCCCGGTCCAGGCGAGCATCTCGTCGCTGTCGGCGGGGTCGACGCGACCGCCGGGGAACGCGTACATCCCGCCGGCGAACGACATCGCGACGGTACGGCGGATCATGTAGGCCTCGACTCCGCCGCCGGCCGGCGCGTCACGCAGCAGGATGACCGTCGCGGCGTCCCGCGGGACCGTGGGTGCGGCGGCGAGCCGCGCCAACGAGGCGGCCTCCTCGGAGCTCACCCGGCGAGGGGCGCCGAACCGGGCGATCAGGGCCGACCGATGATCAACCATTCCCTGATGGTAGACACGCCGGGCGTGTTGATGTCGGGCTCAGCCTCTGACGCGGGCGACCAGCTCGATCTCGACCGGGGCCCACAGCGGGAGTGCCGCGACCCCGACGGCGGACCGGGCGTGCCGCCCGGCGTCGCCGAAGACCGCCCCCAGCAGCTCGCTGGCGCCGTTCACAACGGTCGGCTGGTCGGCGAAACCCGGCGCGCTCGCCACGAACCCGACCACCTTCACGATCCGGACCAGTGAGTCCAGGCCGCCCGCCACGGCCGCCGCGGCGGCCAGCGCGTTCAGCGCGCACACCCGGGCCAGCTCGGCGGCCCGCTCGGTGCTGATCTCGTCACCCACCAGGCCGGTCGCCGCGAGCTTGCCGCCCACCAGGGGGAGCTGGCCGGCGGTCCAGACCAGATCACCGTCGCGGACGGCCGGGACGTACGCCCCGGCCGGGCTGGGCACGGCCGGCAGGAGCAGCCCGAGCTCCGCGAGCCGCTCGGACGGCTTCGCGGTGTCAGCGGCGTCTGGGGGGAGGGCCGAAGAACTCACCGCCGGACGCCCTACTGGGCCTTGGGCCGCTTGAAGTACGCGACCAGGCTCTCGGGATTGGGCCCGGGCACGACCTGGACGAGCTCCCAGCCGTCCGCGCCGAAGTTGTCGAGGATCTGCTTGGTGGCGTGGATCAGGAGCGGCGCGGTCATGTACTCCCACTTGGTCTGCATGACCATGGACCCTAGAGCATCACCGGGCCGGCACCCGGGTGGGTGCACCGGATCAGCTGGGCATGCCGTCCGGGAGCATGCGCGGCCGGTGCGGCGGTCAGGATCTGTCGGCCCCGGGTACGGTCGAGCACGTGACCGGTGACGACAAGCCGCGGGAGACGGCCGTTGCTCTCTGGGACCGCCGGCTGCACATAGTCACCGGCAAGGGTGGCACCGGTAAGACCACGATCGCGGGCGCGCTCGCGGTGGCACTGGCCACCGGCGGCCGGCGGGTGCTGCTCACCGAGGTCGAAGGCCGCCAGCAGATCGCGCAGCTGTTCGATACCCCGCCGTTGCCGTACCGGGAGCGGAAGGTGGCGAGCGCGCCCGGCGGCGGCGAGGTGTTCGCCCTCGCCATCGACGCGGACGAGGCACTTCTCGAATATCTGGAGATGTTCTACAACCTGCGTCGGGCCGGCCGGGCGCTCGGCCGGGTCGGCGCGGTGGACTTCGCCACGACGATCGCCCCCGGGGTCCGCGACGTGCTGCTCACGGGCAAGGTGAAGGAGGCCGTGAACCGGCCGGACGGAACCCGCCCCAGCGGGCTCGCCTACGACGCGGTCGTGCTCGACGCACCCCCGACCGGCCGGATCGCGCGGTTCCTCAACGTGTCCGCCGAGGTCGTCGGGCTTGCCAAGATGGGTCCGATCCGGGCCCAGGCGGAGGCCGTGATGAAGGTGCTGGCACCGGAGCGGGCGGCGGTCCACCTGGTCACACTGCTGGAGGAGATGCCCGTCCAGGAGACGGTCGACGGGATCCACGAGCTGCGTGAGGTGGGTCTCCCGGTCGGGGCTGTCGTGGTGAACATGGTGCGTACCCCGCTGCTCGCGCCCGCCGAGCTCGAGCTGGCCAGGCGCGGCCAGCTCGACTACGAGGCACTCGCGACCGGGGTCAAGGAGGCCGGCATCGATCCGACTGAGGAACTGCTCGCGAACCTGGCCTGGGAGGCCGCCCAGCATGCCGAGCGGGTCGCGCTGGAGTCGGCCCAGCGGGCCCAGATCGCGCAGCTGTGCCGGCCGGTGTGCGAGGTGCCGCTGGTCGCGGACGGTGTGGATGTCGGCACGGTCCACCGCATCGCCGAGATCCTGCGGGCGCACCGGATGAGCCCGTGAGCCCCACCCACGACGAACCCGCAGGCGCGGAAAAGCCCGCCGGTGGTGCGAAGCCCACAGGAGCGGCGAAGCCGTCAGGTATCGCGAAACCAGCTGCTACCGCGAAACCAACTGCTACCGCGAAACCAGCTGATGCAGCGGAGCCAACTGGTGCAGCCGAGCCGGCCGGTGCAGCGAAGCCGGGCGGTAGGGCGAAGCCCGCTGGCGCTGCGAAGTCTGCTGGTGCCGCGAAGTCTGCTGGTGCGGCGAGGTCGGCTGGCGCTGGGAAGTCTGCTGGTGCGGCGAGGTCGGCTGGCGCTGGGAAGTCTGCTGGTGCGGCGAGGTCGGCTGGTACCGCAAAGTCTGCTGGTACCGCGAAGTCTGCTGGTGCGGCGAAGCCGGCTGGCACCGCGAAGTCGGCGGCCGCGCGGCGGTCGCGGCGGGCGGCTGCGGGCCGGCCACGCCCGCGGCCGCATCCCGTGGGTGTGCCACGCCTGGATGTCGACGCGATGCTCGACTCCGAGCGGATCATCGTGTGCTGCGGGTCCGGTGGCGTTGGCAAGACGACGACGGCCGCTGCACTCGCGCTGCGCGCCGCCGAGCGTGGCCGGCAGGTGGTGGTGCTGACCATCGATCCGGCGCGGCGCCTGGCCCAGTCGCTCGGCCTCACGGCACTGGACAACACCCCGCGCGAGGTCGCCGGAGTGGACGGTACGGCGGGCGGCCGGCTGGACGCGATGATGCTCGACATGAAGAGGACGTTCGACGAGATCGTCCTCGCCCACAGCACACCCGAGCGTGCCGAGGCGCTGTTGGCGAACCCCTTCTACCAGTCGCTGTCGTCCTCCTTCGCCGGCACCCAGGAATACATGGCGATGGAGAAGCTGGGCCAGCTCGACGCCAGCGGAACCTGGGATCTGATCGTCGTCGACACCCCGCCGACGCGTTCCGCGCTGGATTTTCTCGACGCACCGGGGCACCTGGGCGATTTCCTCGACGGCCGGCTGCTGCGGGTGCTGTTGGCGCCCGCGAAGGCGGGTGGCCGGGCGTACGCGAAGGTCATCGGTGCTGGCCTGGGCATGTTCACCAAGGTCATCACCAAAGTGATCGGTGCCCAGCTCCTCGCGGACGTGAGCCAGTTCGTGGCCGCGCTGGAAACGATGTTCGGGGGCTTCCGCGCCCGTGCGGACGAGACGTTCCGCCTGCTGGCCGCGCCCGGGACCTCGTTCGTGGTGGTGGCCGCACCGGAGGCGGCGGCGCTGCGGGAGGCGTCCTACTTCGTGGATCGGCTCGACGCGGACGGGATGCCGCTCGCCGGCTGCATCGTCAACCGGATGCACTTCTGTGACACGGCCGGTCTGACGGTGGAACGGGGGCTGGCCGGCGCCGAGACGTTGACGGACCACGGCGAGCATCCGTTGGCGGCGGCGGTGCTGCGCATCCATGCCGATCGGGCCCGGCTCTCGGAGCGGGAGATCCGGTTGCGTGAACGCTTCACCAACGTGCATCCCGACACCGCGCTCGTCGAGGTCGAGGCACTCTCCGAGGACATCCACGATCTTGCCGGGCTGCGGGAGATAGGTCGTGCGCTGGCAGGTGACGGTCGCGACGCCGCGGGCACCTGAGCGGACTCACGGCATCCCTGAGTGCGGACCGTGAGACAGGAAAAGATCATTGGATCTGATTACGGCCCCGGGAATCGCGCCGGTGCGATGTGAACCCGGGTCCAAAAGGGCCCTCCGCCCATTCGGGCTACTCACGGAAGCGTGAGGTCCGAGATCCTGGAGGGGACCAGCGCCACTGGTGGAGATTTCACCGCCCATCCGGGCTATACACGACTCGGATGGAAACAACTGTGAGTTACCGTCGTTGCTCAGTGTGGTGGTGTCCGTTCGACCCCGCTGTCGTCGGACACCCCCGGGTGGGGCCCTGAACTAGCCTGCGGACGCGGACCGGTGGTCCGCCTGGGCATCCGCGAGGAGCTTCCGCCAGGAGGTGACGTCCGGCCGGCGGCGCAGCAGAGCGCGGCGCTCCCGTTCGGTCATCCCGCCCCAGACGCCGAACTCGACCTGGTTGTCGAGGGCGTCCGCGAGGCACTCGGTGCGAACCACGCACCCGAAGCACCTGGTCTTCACCCGGTTCTGGGCTGCCCCCTGGACGAACAGCTCGTCCGGATCGAGGTCACGACAGGCGGCGTGAGCCGTCCAGTCGCCGTCGGCGGTGGAGCCGACGAGCCGGGTCGTACTGGTAAGGCGTGACAGGCTGACGGTCGGGGTCAGGCTTCTGGTCATGCCACCTGCCTTTCTTCTCGAGTCCGGGTCAGGGGCCCGTGCGGGTGGTGACGTGGCGTTGAACCGAAACCGTACGGAGTGGCGTGGCCACGGCACAGACCCCACACGGGTGGTTGTCCAAATGACTAGTCCGGGCCATTGATCCCGATCGCCGCGGTAGTGCGGTCTGTGACAGCTGTGTGTCACTTCTGTGACGCCGCCGTGACTCTGCTGTGGCGTCGTAGTCTTAGTTCGATGAGGTGGCGCTTGAGCCGGCTCAGGTATTGGATCAACGCAGTGCTGGCGCAGCGCAGTACTGGATCAGCGCCTCGGTCGCGGCCGGCGCGAAAACCTGCCGAAAGCAGGCATCGTCAACGGCAGCGGCGGGACTCGAGCGGAGGATTCCGGCTCAGTGTTCATACCAGGCCGAACAGCCCGTGAGGGGCAGTTGCCGGGTGTTTTGGCAACAGTCGAGCCCGCGCTGATGTCGGAGTGGGCTGCGCCGTCACGTCCCACTCGGGTCGATCGGGCGACCCGCGCCCTTCACCGGGCCTGCCCGTGAAGCGCCCGGGTGCGGCGAGCACGCTGCGAAGGCGCGTCGCGGGCGGCCGGAGCCAGGGAATCGCCCCTATGCCCGGGCGTATCGGGCCACCTTCGGCGAGTCGGCGCCGGGTGACGCCGACCCGGCTTCTCGGGCTGGTCGCCGCCAGCGCCTGCGCCGGTGTTGTGGTCGGCATGTTGGCATTGCCTGTCGTTGGCCTGGCCGGGGTGACCGCCAAGAGCGGAGCCGACCATTTCCTCTCGCTGCCGGCGAATCTCACGGTGCCCCCGCTGGCGCAGCCGTCGCGGATCCTGGACGCCGCCGGAAACGAGATCGCGGTGCTCCGGGGAGAACAGGACCGTGAGCTGGTCAATCTCGACCAGGTGCCGCAGTTCATGCGCCAGTCGATCATCGACATCGAGGACGCGCGCTTCTACGAGCACTCGGGTGTCGACTACCGGGGAATGATCCGCGCCTATCTGAAGAACCAGGAGTCGGGTGAGGTCACCCAGGGCGGCTCGACCTTGACCCAGCAGTACGTCAAGAACGTCCTGCTGGCGTCCGCCACCACTGCGGAGGAAAAGGCGCAGGCCACCGAGCAGACGGTGGACCGCAAGCTCCGCGAGGCCCGCTACGCGCTCTACCTGGAAGACCACCTGACCAAGGACGAGATCCTCGAGCGGTATCTCAACATCGCCTACTTCGGTGATGGCGCCTACGGAGTCCAGGCGGCCGCGCACCATTACTTCAACGTCGACGTCAGCAAGCTCACGCTCACCCAGTCGGCGATGCTCGCGGGGCTGGTCAAGAACCCCACGGCCTACAATCCGGTGCTGCATCCGCAGGCGGCGAAGGAGCGCCGGAACACCGTCCTCGCCCGAATGCACGAGCTCGGCCATATCGACACCGCGGTCTGGCAGTCGGCCCGTGGGGAGGATGTCGTGCTGAACCGGCCCGCCCGGTCGGTCGACGCCTGCCAGGACTCGTCCGCGCCGTTCTTCTGCGCCTACGTGCGCGAGGTACTGCTTGCCGACCGGAAGTTCGCCGCGACCCCCGAGGACGCCAGGCGCCTGCTGTTCGAGGGTGGCCTCACGATCCGGACCACCCTCGACCCGGTCGCGCAGGGCGCCGCGCAGACGTCTGCGGCAGAGGTGATCCCGGCTGGGAACAGGGTGGCCGCCAGCGTCGTCATGATGCAGCCCGGCACCGGGAACGTGCTCGCGTTCGCCGTGAACCGGGAGTACGGGGAGCCGAGCGACAACCTCCCACCGGAGCGCACCAGCGACTTCGTGCACACCAAGGAGATCTATCCGGTCGACGAGGACCTCTTCTCGCCCGGTTCGACCTTCAAGGTGTTCACCCTGGCGGCGGCGCTGGAGAACCACTTCCCGCTGTCGACGACCTTCCACTCGCCGGTGTGCTACCCGTCGCAGAAGCTGCATAACCCGGACTCCGGCTGCTATGGCAACGCCGACCCGAGCGAGGACGGCTTCTACTCGCTCAGCACGGCGACCTGGAACTCGGTCAACACCTACTACATCCAGCTGGCGGAGCAGCTCGGCGTGCTGAAAACCACCGAGATGGCCCGCCGGCTGGGGGTCTCCTCCTGCCGCATCCGGCCGGTGGGGGAGAACGACCCCGAATGCAAGAACGTGAACGGCGTCAGCACCGTGGACGGGTCGGTGATTCTCGGTTCCAACGAGATCAGCACGCTTGACCTGGCCACCGCCTACGCGACGCTGGCCGCCCGCGGAAACCGGTGCGATCCCCATGTGGTGCTGTCGGTCTCGCAGCGGGTCGGTGGCGCGGACCGGCCGTTGGCATTCGACACCGGAAAGGCGTGCGAGCAGGTGCTCGACCCCGGTATCGCGGACACCGTGGCCTCGGTTCTGCAGGGCGTCATCAATCATGGAACGGCCTCGGGCAATGCGAAGCTCGGTCGCCCGGCTGCCGGCAAGACCGGTACCGCGGAAGGCTTCAGCACCGCGTCGTTCGCGGGCTTCATCCCGCAGCTCGCCACCGCTGTCAACCTGGCCGACCCGCGCAGCCCCACAAACCATCCGCTGGTCGACGTGCTGGGCAGTCGACACGTTTTCGGCGGTGGCTTTCCGGCCCAGATCTGGGCACGCACGATGACCCGGACGATCGACGGCCTGGGCCTGCCCGTCGTCGCGCTTCCGCCGCCGGACAACACCCAGCCGGCGGTACCGAAGAAGCCTCTGCCGGACGTACGCGGGCAGGCCCAGCAGGTCGCCGAGGCCGCGTTGCGCGCGCAGGGATTCCGGGTCCGGTCCCAGACCGTGCCGAACCTGGCCGCTCCTGGAATCGTCGTCGGTATGTCGCCGGCACCCGGCGGAGAGGTCTCGATTGACACCGAGATCGTGCTTCAGGTGTCAGGCGGTCTCACCGGGGCGATGCAGCTGCCGAACGGGATAAACCCACGCCCCGGCGAGGTCAGGCCGCCGACGGTGACCCTTCCGGACATGCGCGACCGGCTGACCGGCTGACCGTCGCCCGGTGGTCGGGTGGTCGGGTGGCCAGCCGGTCGCCCGGCCGGCCACCCGACCAGCCGCCCGGCCGGTCACGGACCGGTCGCGCGGCCGGTGATTCAGTTGCCTGGATTCTGCGTCTACTGACTAGTCGGCTCCTGGCCCGGGTGGGTCACGAAGCGCTCAGCCGGGCTCGGACGAGCTCGGAAACCCGCTTTCCGTCGGCTCGACCAGCTACTCGGGCCTGTGTGGCCTTCATCACCTGGCCCATGGCCTTCAGGTCGGTGACCCCGAGTTCCGCCAGCACACTGTCGACGATGTCGCGCAGCTCCTCGTCACCCAGCTGGCTTGGCAGGTAGGCGGCGAGCACCTCGCCCTCGGCCTGCTCCCGGCTGGACTGCTCGGCCCGCCCCGCCGCGGCGAACGCCTCGGCGGCCTCCCGGCGCTTGCGAACCTCCCGGGCGAGGATCTTCTCGACCTCGGCGTCCCCGAGCTCGCGGGCGGCGTCCCCGGCCACCTCCGCGTCCTTCACCGCGGCAAGGGCAAGGCGCAGCGTCGAAAGCCGCAGCTCATCCCGAGCGCGCATCGCGCCGGTGAGATCGTCGCGCAGCCGCTCCTTGAGTGTGCTCATGGTCATGAAGCCTATGGCTCGTCCGGGTCGGCAGCCACGCGGTTTTCGGACGCGGGTCGTGGACGTCGCGAGGCAGTGCGCCGGACCGCCCCGTTGCTGGGCGAGACTGGAGCGATGCGAGCGAGACGTGAGGGGAGCGCGGGGCGTCAGGCGTCCGCGGGGCGTCAGGTGCCGGGGCAAGCCCGCGCGGCACGTGGGCCGGGCCGGGCAGTGCGGGGGCTCGTGGCCGTCGGCGCGGGAACCGCGCTGTATGCGGGGGTCTACGAGCGCACCGCCTACACGCTGCGCCGACGGGAGGTGCCCGTGCTGGCACCGGGGCGGCCGGACCTGTGTGTGCTGCACCTGTCGGATCTGCATGTGACCCCGAACCAGCGGGGCAAGTTCGCCTGGTTGTCGGATCTGGCCCGGCTGGTACCGGATCTGGTGGTGCTGACCGGTGACGTGCTCTCGTACCCGCAGGCGCAGGCGCCGCTGATCGCCGCGCTCGAACCGCTGTTCGCCTTCCCCGGGCTGTTCGTCCCGGGGAACAACGACTACTACACGCCGACGCTCAGGAGCCCGCACCACTACCTCAAGCGCGACAGCGCGCCCACACGGCGGGGTGTGTCGCTCGACTGGGACGCGTTCGCGCTGGCCCTCACCACGGCCAGCGGCTGGCGGGAGCTGACGAACCGCCGGGCCTCGATGAAGATCGCGGGCCGGGTGCTGGACCTGCGCGGCGTCGACGACGCCAGGCTGCGCCGCGACCGGACCGCCCTGGTCGCGGGCCCGCCGGAACCCGGCGCCGAGGTGGCCCTCGGGCTCACCCACACCCCGGAGCCACATGTGCTGGATGCCTTCACCGCCGACGGGGTGGACCTGATCCTCTCCGGGCACACGCACGGCGGGCAGATCCGGCTGCCGACCTACGGCGCGCTCGTCACGAACTGCGGCATCGACCGGGCCCGCGCCTGGGGCCTGTCCCGGCACGAGGCGGGCGGACGGAGCTCCTGGCTGCACGTCTCCGCCGGGCTCGGGACGTCCCCGTTCGCCCCGTTGCGGTTCAACTGCCGGCCGGAGGCGACGCTGCTGACCCTCACCGGCCGGCGCTGACTCTCCGCACCTGCTGGACGACAGAAGATTGCGGCCCCCCGCCGCCACACCTGCTTCGCCAGGTCTAGTACACTGAGCCACGGTCACGGGGTGTGGCGCAGCTTGGTAGCGCGCTTCGTTCGGGACGAAGAGGTCGTGGGTTCGAATCCCGCCACCCCGACCAGTTCAGGGGCATGATCCCAAATAGGGATCATGCCCCTGACGCATGTACAGCAGCAAGGCTCACCCGTGGGTGTACGTCGAGCTCCACGGGCCTTCTCACCCTCAGCGCGAACGCCGGGCGGCGGCCCCTACCGGCTCTTGTAGATGTCGTGGGTGCCGATTCGCAGCCAGCGCACATGAGGACCGCCGCGGCCAGGGACGGGATCGCCGTACTCCCACAGCGCGCGGCCGTCCTTCGCCCATCTCAGCTCGAACACGCCCGGCTCCGAACGGAAGCCTTTCACCCCGAGACTGGGGTGGAACTGGCCCGTCTCCAACCCTTCGCGGAACAGTACGACCGCGCGGCGGAACGCTCGTCGCTGGTCGGGGGTCAGCCGCGCGTACTCTGCCACGAAGCGCGCCACCTGCTCGTACGTGGGCACGCCGTCACGATAGTGCGTCGATCATTCCGAGCCTGTGGTGGGTGCGCGGCTCGTCAGCTTGCCTTCGGGTGCTCCTCGACGGCCAGCTGGTCCAGCTCGTCCAGGAGGGCATCGAACGCCGCATCGGACAGGCAGAAGACGGTGCGGCCGGCCTCGACGTCCTCGTGGGCTTCGTCGATCGCGCGTTTGGTGTCGGGATCGGGTTCATCGACCCACTCGTGGGGCTCGGGGTACGGCTGCGCCGTCGCGTCCATGGCCAGCCTCCGTCCGCATCGAAACGCATCGTGGCGACTCAACCTTAGCTTCGCCCATGATGACTTGCGGCGGCAGCCTGGGCGACTCGCAAGGCTGACAGATCTGAGCCGCCGCGGCCGATGTGCTTGCGGCTGTTGCAGTACGGTCGCGCCCAGGCGCAGGTAGACGAGAGGAAGGGTTCATGTCGTACGAGCCGAAGTTCGCAGAAGCGCTGTCCGGCGCGACGATGGCCCAGCTCTCTCGCTGGCATGACGGAGATCTCCGCCACCCGCCCCAAACGTGCCGCGCCCGTGGCTGAGACACGGGCTTGGTGTCGTGTTCCTCAGCCCTGCTTCTCGGTGTCTGAGAAGAGGAGCGTCGGCTCGGTGCGGATGTCGCGGCCGGTCTCGCTCTGGTAGATCCCGTTGACGCTGCCGAACCGGGCTTCGGCGTAGTCGAGGGCGAGGAGCGCGGTGGCCTGGCGGACCGACGCCTCGTCGGGTCCCTCGATCTCGAGGAAGGTGGGTAGGCCCGGCCAGGTGTCGAAGTCGAAGACGACTTCGCCGAGGCGCCACTCCTCGCGGTAGTTCTCCTGGTAGCCGACCTCCTGCACGCCCAGGCGGCGGAGGATCTCGGCGGTGGCGGGCATGTCGGTCACCTCGGTCTCGATCTCGGTGGTGCCGTCGATCTTCGTGGCGTCGGTGACCTGCTTGAGGGTCAGGGTGATGCGGCTGCCCTCGTTGCGCAGGCGGATCCACGCGCTGTCGTCGAGGGCGCCGCCTTCGAAGATCTTCCGGGTCAGGAGGGTGCGCCCGTACGCCTGGACGGCGCCCAGGCCTGCCAGCTTCGCCTGGAGGTCCGCGACGTCGACGTCCAGGAACTTGGCTTCGTACTCGTGCTTCATGATTCCCATTTTCGGCCGTGGCCCGAGCGCGAGGGCCCTCGGCAGGTGCGGTGGTGGTCGGCCGGGAGACCGCGTCGACTTCGATGACCGCCCGCCCATGGAGCGGCAGAGCGCGCGGTCCCAGTCTGGAGAAGATGCTTCTGGGATGGCAGAATCAGATTCCCGGAAGTGCGGGGCGAGGGTTCGCGCCCTCGTGCGTGAGATAGCGCGTCAATCGCGAGGGAGTCCTCATGAAAGCTGTCCGGGCCCTGGACGGTGCCGTGGCGGTCGTCGACCTGGATGAGCCGCCGGGATCAGGTGAGTTGTTGACCATCGCGTCCGCGAGCATCTGTAGTTCGGACCTCATGTATATCCGCTTTGGATTACAGCGAGTGATCGGCCACGAGCTATCTGGTGTTCGCGAGGATGGGTCCGGTGTGATCGTCGAGGCGATCATGAGCTGCATGGAGTGCGAGCTGTGCCGGACCGGGCGGTACAACCTCTGTGACACGCACCGCCAGCGGGCACTCGGAGCCACCGCCGACGGCGGGATGGCCGAGCAGTTCCGGGCACCGGCCGAGCGGCTCGTCCCGATCCCGGCCGGGCTCGACCTCCACGACGCCTCCCTGGTCGAGCCGGCCTCGGTCGCCTGGCACGCGGTGCGGCTCGCCGGAACCGGGCCGGCCACCAGGGTCGCCGTCGTCGGCGCGGGCGCGCTGGGCCTGATGGCTGTCGCGGGAGCACGAGCCCAGGGCGCGCCGGAGGTGGCCGTGGACGCCCGGCACCCGCACCAGGCGGAGGCCGCCGAGCGCCTCGGCGCGACTCTCGGCCCCGTCGGGCTGTACGAGGTGGTCGTGGAGGCGGCCGGGACGCCGAGCGGCCTGGCACGCGCGGTCGAGCTGGTGGCGCCGGGTGGCATCGTGGTGTGCATCGGCGTCCAGCTGGGCAAGGTCGAGGTCGACTGGGGAACTCTGTTCCACCGGGAGGCGAGGCTCCTGCCCTCGATGGGCTACTGCGCGCATGAGACCGGCCGGGAGATGGCCGACGCCGCCGCGATGCTCGCCGCCGACCCCGAGATCGCTCGGACCCTCATCACCCATCGCTTCCCGCTCGAAGACGCCGCGGAGGCTTTCCGCGTCGCGGCCGACCGCGAGGCCGGGGCACTGCGGGTGGTGGTGCAGCCGTGACGACGGTCGGAATCGCGACGGGGGCGGGGCGTGGCATGGGCCTCGCCTGCGCCCGGCGGCTCGCCTCGGCGGTCGACATTCTGCTGCTCGTGGATCGGGACCCGTCCATCGCCGCGGTGGCGGCGGAACTGGCCGCGACGAGCCCCGCCGCCGTGGAGGGATTCGTCCTGGACGTCACCGACACCGCGGGACTCGCCCGGCTGGCCGCGCGGGTCGGTGAGCTGGGCGCGTTGCGCGCGGTCGCGCACGCGGCCGGGATCTCCCCGACGATGGCCGACTGGCGCCGGATCTTCACCGTGGACCTGGTTGCCACCGCGGCGCTGGCGCGTGCTCTGCGCCCGCTCACCACCGCCGGCACGGCCTCGGTCTACTTCGCCTCGATGGCGCCGCTGCTGGGGATCGCAGCCGGGCAGCATGCCGCCGACGACGTCCTGGACGACCCGCTGGCCGAGGACTTCCTCGACCGGATCCGCGCCGTGCTCGGCGAGCAGGTCGAGGATCCGGGCTGGGCCTACTCCTGGGCCAAGCGGGGCGTGCATCGTTTCGCCCAGCAGGAGGCGGTGCGGGTCGGCCCGCTCGGCGGCCGGGTCTGCTCGGTCTCCCCGGGCGTCATCGACACCCCGCAGGGCCGCCAGGAAGCCGAGCAGCACGGCAGCATGCAGCTGCTGGTCGACCGGACGCCGCTGGGCCGGCGTGGGCAGTCCGAGGACGTCGCCGACGTGGTCGCCTTCCTCCTCTCCTCGCAGGCCCGGTTCGTCAGTGGTATCGACGTACTGGTCGACGGCGGCGTCGTCGCGGCGGTTCGCGGGCCGGCCGTGGCGCAGGCCGGGTCACCAACCTGACCTGATCGGGGAGAGTTCAGATGCCAGCTGCAAACGAGCCCGTCGTGTTGGTCGAGACCCAGAACCGGGTCACGACGGTGACGCTCAACCGGCCGGCGGCGCGCAACGCGCTGAGCCGGGAGCTGTTACACCTGCTGTGGGACGCCGTCCTCGCGGCCGGGGCGGATCCTGATGTGGACGCGGTGGTCCTCACCGGAGCGGACCCGGCCTTCTCGGCGGGGGTCGACCTCAAGGAGCTGTCGGGCGAGGCTCCGTCCACCACGCCGCCCAGGGAAGCCGGCCAGGGGCAGGGGCGCTACGACAACGGGCTCTACCGGTTCCTGCCCGTCATCGACAAGCCGATCATCGGGGCGATCAACGGGGTCGCCGCGACCGGCGGCCTGGAGCTGGCCCTGCAGTGCACGTTCCTGGTCGCCTCCGAGCGGGCCCGGTTCGCCGACACCCACGCGCGCGTCGGCATCATGCCCGGGGGCGGCATCACCGTTCTGCTCGCGCAGTCGATCGGGCTTCGGCGAGCCATCGAGATGTCGCTGACCGGCAACTACGTGGCGGCACCGGAGGCGCTGCGCCTCGGCCTGGTGAACCATGTCGTGCCGCACGAGGAGCTGCTGCCGTTCGCGCAGCGGCTCGCCGGCGACATCGTCAGCAACGACGCTCGGGGTGTGCGCCGGCTGGTGGCGCACTACCGGCAGGTGGCGAACGCGGCGACGCTCGACGACGCGCACCGGGCGGAGGGGCTGCTGGCGGAGACCTGGCGCCCGGACACCAGCAATGTCGCCGCCCGCCGCGCGGCTGTCACCGAACGCGGCCGCAGCCAGACCCAGTCCGGAACATCACCGGCCTGACAGCGCCCTCCCGGCCATCGCGGGAAGTGCTGTGGCGGCTGAAAAGGCTGTGGCGGCTGGCGGTGCTCCGCGGAGCACCGCCAGCCGCCATCAGGCACCGACCTCAGGCGGGGAGGGCGATCGTCTTGATCTCCAGGAACTCCTCGAGCCCGGCGATGCCGCTCTCACGGCCGATGCCGGACTGCTTGTAGCCGCCGAACGGCGCGTCCGGGGCGAAGTACATGCCGCCGTTCACGCTCAGCGTGCCGGTGCGGATCCTGCGCGCGACGGCCAGCGCCCGGTCGTCGCTCGCACTGATCACCGCACCCGAGAGACCGAAGATCGAGTTGTTGGCGATCTTCACCGCGTCGTCGTCGCCGTCGTGAGGGATCACGACGAGAACCGGGCCGAAGATCTCCTCCTGCGCGATCTCGCTGTCCTGGTCGACGTTCGCGAGCAGGGTGGGCTCGTAGAAGAAGCCCGGGTCGACCTTCTTGCCGCCGGCGACCAGCGTGGCGCCGTCCGCGATCGCGCGCTGGACGATCGCGTCCACCTTGTCGCGCTGCTTCTCGCTGATCAGCGGACCCATGTAGGTCTCCGGGTCGGACGGGTCGCCGACCTTCACGGCGGCCAGCATGCCGGTGACCTTCTCGACGACGGCGTCGTGCAGCTCGCGCGGGACGACGAGGCGAGAGGTGATCGCGCAGCCCTGGCCGGCGTGGGAGCAGATCGTGAAGGCGGCCATCATCGCGGCCAGGTCGAGGTCCGCGTCGTCCAGGACGACCAGCGCGGACTTGCCACCCAGCTCCAGGAAGGTCTTCTTCAGCGTGCGGCTCGCGACCTCCATGATCCGCCGGCCGACCGCGGTCGAGCCGGTGAAGGTGATCATGTCGACGTCCGGGTGCGTGGTCAGCACCTCGGAGGCCTCGACGTCCACGGCGGTGATGACGTTCACGACGCCGGCCGGGATGTCGGTCTCGTTGAGGATCAGCTCACCGAGCGCGAGCGCGAGCAGGGGAGTGTCCGGCGCGCCCTTGAGGATCACCGTGCAGCCCGCGGCCAGCGCCGGGGCCAGCTTCGCGAGGGCGAGCTGGGTGGGGTAGTTGTAGGCGACGATCGCGGAGACGACGCCGGCCGGCTCCCGCTCGATCCAGCGCTTGTTCGGCCGGCCGAACGCCTCGGCGACGCCCAGGTCCTGGGTGAAGGAGTACTCCCCGAGGAGATCCGCGTAGTACTTGACCAGGCCGATCGGCGAGCCCAGCGCCGGGCCGTCGGTGATCTGCCGCGGGTGGCCCACCTCGGCGATCGTCAGCTCACGGAACTCTTCCATGTGCTTGACGAGGGCCTCGTGGAGCTGGTTCAGACAACGGACGCGGAACTCGACGTTGGTCGACCAGTCCGTCTCGTCGAACGCGCGCCGGGCGGCCTTGACCGCCGCCGTGACCTGCTCAGGTGTCGCGTCCGCGGCCGTGCCGACGACCGCACCGGTGGCCGGGTTGATCGAGTCGACCGTCCGCTCGGTCTCGACCAGCTGCCCGTCGATCAGTAACCGCTTCACAGCCGCGCTCCTCGTTGATGTCAGTGATCACTACTGGCTCGCCCGGAGCCAGGGTGAGGTTCGTGATGTTCCGCGAGGTGCGCGCGGCGACCTCGGCGAACACCCGAGGCGTTCGCCACATCGCGTCTGAAGATCCGCACCCCGACCTCTTTTCGCGAACGCGGGCCCAGAGGTGGACTGATCGGGATCACGGCACGGGAAAGCCGCGCCTGACCCGTTTGCGCCCTGACCGCTCTCGTCGCATTCGTGTCTTAATCCTACTTGCGCCGAATTCGGAGTCAACTGATTGGCTCGGCGGGGCCGGGACGGGCTGCCGGGCCGGAATTGATCAGTCGGCGGATCTACTGCGGGGCGTCGTCAGATCCCGCCCGGAGAGCGCCCCGAGAGCGGCGAGCTGCTCTCCACAGCCTGCGCTCCATGAGCGTTCCGCCAGGTCCGGTGTCCCGGCGGTCACCGCCAGGCCCGTTGGCCCGGCGGTGACCGCGGCGGCGCAGGGGGACCGCCGCCGGGGAAATCGCCCTCACGTCCGCGGGAATTTCGCTGGCAGGTCCCGGTGTTAGGTGGAGCCGGTGGAATACGCCGGCGACACCTGGGCGGCTGAGCCGTGCGTCAACTTTTCGGGAAAATATTCCCGTATCGCATGTGGGGGCGTGCCGCAAGCGATCAGGTCGCACGGAAGATATCGCGCTGATTGTCATGACCGGCGTACATCGCCGCGGCTGCCGCGGCCGAAGTTGCATCTGCGCAGGGCTCGAGGAGTTTGGTCGCCGGAACGACCAAACCCCTCGACGCTTCGAGCGGCGGCTTTGAGCGGTGGCGGACGGGGTCCGGCCGGGACCGCCACGTGAGGTCCCGGCCGGCGCGGTCGCCGGCGCCGGTCAGTAGGCGCGGGCGACGATGCAGACGAGATCGGCGTCGTCCGTGTCCGCGGACGGCAGCTCGCCGTCGGGGGTCTGCAGACACCGGACGGTCACGGACTCCTCGGCAAGACGTGCCTCACCGTCCTCACCGACCAGCCGCCAGGGCAGCCGCGCGAAGCCGGTCCCGGCCGCCTCGACCGCGTCGGCGAGCGAGGTGACGTCCGCGGTGCGGGCCTCCCGAAGCTCCAGCGCCTGCGCGTAGATGGTTGCCTGCACGTCGTCAAGCAGTGCCGGCACCCGGGTGGCGACCTCGGTGAGCGGCGCGGGGTGCTTCTCCCCGGTGTCGCGGCGGGCCAGCGTCACGTTGCCGGCGGCGAGGTCGCGCGGGCCGATCTCGACCCGGACGGGGATGCCCTTGAGCTCGGCGTCGGTGACCCGGCGGCCGAACGACAGCCCCGGCCGGGCATCCAGGCTGACCCGCACGCCGGCCGCGGTGAGCGCGTCGGTGATCTCGCGGGCCTTCGCGACCACGGCCTCGTCGTCACGAACCGGCAGCACGATCACCTGGGTCGGCGCCAGCGCGGGCGGGATCCGCAGCCCGTTGTCGTCGCCGTGAGCCATGATCAGCCCACCGATCATCCGGGTCGAGCTGCCCCAGGACGTCGTCCAGGCCAGGTGGCGGCCGCCGTCGGCGCCGAGGAAGTCGATGTCGAAGGCACGGGCGAAGTTCTGGCCGAGCTCGTGGCTCGTGGCCATCTGCAGCGCCTTGCCGTCGCCCATCATCCCTTCGCAGGTCATCGTGTTCGTGGCGCCCGCGAAGCGCTCCTTGCGGGTCTTGGCGCCGACGAACACCGGCAGCGCGAGCATCGAGACCATGAAGTCCCGGTACACCTCGAGGGCGATCCGGCGGGCGTAGGCGGCCGCGTCGGCCTCATCCGCGTGTGCGGTGTGGCCCTCCTGCCAGAGGAACTCGCTGGTGCGCAGGAACAGCCGCGGGCGCAGCTCCCACCGGACGACGTTCGCCCACTGGTTCAGCAGCAGCGGGAGATCGCGGTAGCTCTGCGTCCACTTGGCCATGTACTCGCCGATGACCGTCTCGCTCGTCGGGCGGACGACGACCGGCTCTGCCAGTTCCTTGCCTCCGCCGTGGGTGACGACGGCAAGCTCCGGGCTGAACCCCTCGACGTGCTCGGCCTCCCGGCGCAGGTAGCTCTCCGGGATGAACAGGGGGAAGTAGGCGTTCACCGCGCCCGCGGCCTTGATCCGGGCGTCGATGTCGGCCTGCATCCGTTCCCACAGCGCGTAGCCGTACGGCCGGATGACCATGCTGCCGCGGACCGGACCGTTGTCGGCGAGCTCGGCCTTCTCGATCACGTCCTGGTACCAGCGTGGGAAGTCGTTGGAGCGGGGGGTGATAACAGCCACGTCGTCCACGATATTGCGTCATCCCGGCGGAACGACGGACGCGGCCCGCCCCCCGTGGACGGGCCGGTCCGGACGGATCAGCGGATCAGCGGACTCAGTGGAGCAGCGGACTCAGTGGAGCAAGGGCTCGGCGGGCCGAGAGGTGAGTGGATCGACGGTCAGCGTGCGGCGGCGGTCTCCCCGTGCCCCGGGTGCCGCGGCTCCCGGAAGACGAGCGAGAGATCCACGTCGCCGTGGTGGCTGACGAGTGACGCGTTCGGCGGGACCAGGATCATCGCGCTGGTCAGGTCGGCCGCCGTCGCGCCGGGGGCGAGGATCAGTTCGTGCTCGACGTTTAATCCGGACCGCACCGTGACGACCTCCGCCAGCGACGGCGGCGGGCCACCGGATACGGGTCTGGGTTCCGGCATGAGCTCGCCGGTGTCGACGGTGTTCATCGTGCGGGCTGCCTTCCTGTGGCTGGCGGTCACCGATTTCGGCGGAGTGGCACGCGTGGGGCTCACCAGCGGGGCTGGGGGTTCTGCGGGGGATGCCCTGTGTCGCGGCCGTGCTGCGCTGCTGTGCTGCGCCGTGCAGCGTCGGGTCGCGCTGGGTCGTTGACCACTTGGCGTGTTTCCGGGCGTACCTGAAAACACCTCCCCGACTCAGTGGATGCGACCCGATGACTCTTCGGGCGCGACCCAATGCTGTCAGCTACCGATCTCTTGCTTTGTAGCAAACGATCGCTCGGCGGGGAAGGCAAGGGCCTATCTGTGGTCAGAGCTGGACGTCCGGTGACGCAGGACGAAAGTCCCGTTCACCTGCGTGATCAGACGTCCGATTGATCCGTTCGCTACGGGTTGTGGGCAGTGTGCAGCAGATCGTGTCTGGCCGTGGTCTCGTGAACGGGAGGTGGCCGCGGCCCACGAGCTCGGCGTCCCCCGTAGTGAATTCGGTGAGCGCCTGGATGACCTGCGCTCGTCGACGGGGCGCGTCGAAAGTGATTTACATCACAGGAAAGGGCATCCAGTGTGTGCCGGCGGCGAGTTCCGGTGTCGGGTTGGCGCTGTTGCACGGTGTTGCTGGTGCGCGATGTGAGTGTTGGGAAGTCCGGCCGGACGGGTCGCCAAAACACTGAGGGGCCGACGATCGTGGCGCCGAGTCGTCGCCCAACTACCTTTGGTGCCTGCGGTGTGGGTGGTGGCACACCCGGCGGGACGGGCAGTTCGGTACACCGAATGTGTTCTGGTTGGAGTGCGGTTCATGTTCGCCGACGTTCACCGTTCGTTCATCCGGCCTCGCTTCGATTCTCGCCGGCACCCCGAACGGGGGGCGGGACCAGATCGGCGCCGCGAGGCGCGAAGACGAAGGATTGCTCGTGAACCTAGGCAAGCGTCAGGTAGTCGCGGGCCTTGCCGCCGCGGCACTGCTCTCACTCGCCGCGTGTGGCTCGGACGACAACAGCGAGCCGGATACGACGGGCGCTGCTCCGTCCTCGGGGGCCACCACCAGCCCGATCGACTGCGCCACCGGGTCGATCACGGGCGGCGGCTCGTCCGCGCAGAAGAACGCGATGGACGAGTGGGTCAAGGCGTACCAGGACGAGTGCAGCGGCGCCACCATCAACTACCAGTCCTCCAGCTCGGGGACGGGGCGCCAGCAGTTCATCGACAAGCAGGTTGCCTTCGCCGGCTCGGACTCCGCGCTGAAGGACGACCAGAAGACCAAGGCGGACGCGCGCTGCACCGGCGGTGCCGCGGTTGACATCCCGATGGTCGTCGGCCCCATCGCCGTCATCTACAACCTTGACGGTGTCAAGGACCTGCAGCTGAAGCCGGCCACGGTCGCCAAGATCTTCTCCGGCGCGATCACCAAGTGGAACGACCCGGCGATCGCCGCCGACAACAGCGGCGCGAGCCTGCCGGACGCCCCGATCCAGTCGGTGCACCGTTCCGACAGCTCGGGCACCACGGACAACTTCACGAAGTTCCTGAAGGGCGCCGCGTCCGCCGACTGGACCTTCGAGGGCGGCTCCGACTGGAAGGCCCCCGGCGGCCAGGGTGCCAAGGGCAGCGACGGCGTGACCTCGACGGTCAAGTCCACCGCCAACGCGGTCGGCTACGTGGAGCTCTCCTACGCGGAGAACGCGGGTCTGTCCACCGCCAAGATCGGTAACGCTGCCGACGAGTTCGTCGCGGTGAGCACTGACGGTGCCTCGCTGGGCATCAGCACCGCCAAGGTTGCCGACGGTGACGACCTCAAGCTCACCTTCGACTACGCCACCGCCACGAAGGGTGCCTACCCGATCTACCTCGCCAGCTACGAGATCGTGTGCACCACTGGCAACGACGCCGCCGCCGCGCCGCTGCTGAAGAGCTTCCTGACCTACACCGCCTCCGAGGACGGTCAGGCCGCCATCGCCGACCTCGGCTACGCGCCGCTGCCGGACAGCATCGCGACGAAGGTGCGCGCCGTCATCGAGAAGATCGCCTGATCAACATCCCGGCGTGACGCTCTAACAGCACATCACTTCCGCGGCCGGGGCCCTGACGCCCCGGCCGCGGAAGCCGTGGTTCTCCGGGCCGTCGTGGGTCCACGGTCGCTGGTCATCGGTTGTCGATCACCGTTTCCGGGCCGTGATTCGTGCGTCGACCCCTGAGGGAGGAAGAGTCGAGGTAGGTAGGGATGACGACGGAGCCGGACAGCCCGGCAGACGCCGGGACGCGGGGGACCGGTTCTCAGACCACCCCGGCCGCGACGGAGTCGAGCGTTCCCGCGCAGCCGACCGCTGAGAAGCCCGACGAGGTGTCCACCGACGTGACACCCGGCGAGACGCCCAGCGAGAGCGAGGCGGTCAGCGAGACCGCCGCGGCCAGCGACAGCACGACGGCCAGCGACAGAACGGCAGCCAGCGTGAGCGCGGCGGTCAGCGAGACAAAGGGGGACCTCACCCCCCGCGAGATCTCGCCGGAGCCGGGCGCCAGGCCGAAGATCGGCCTTGCCGACACCCTTTTCAAGAACCTGACCAGGACGGCGGGCATCGGCCTGCTGGTCCTCATCGGGCTGATCGCGCTGTTCCTGGTGCTGAAGGCCTGGGACGCGCTGAGCGCCAACGAGGGCAACTTCTTCACCACCGAGGAATGGTCGGCGAACGACACGCCGCCCGTGTTCGGTGTGGCGGCGCTTCTGTTCGGCACGTTGCTCTCCGCGGTCATCGCGCTCGCCATCGCGATTCCGGTGGCGGTCGGCATCGCTCTGTTCATCACCATCTACGCGCCCCGCAGGATGGCCACCACACTCGGCTACGTCGTGGATCTGCTCGCGGCGGTGCCCAGCGTCATCTACGGCCTCTGGGGCCTGCTCGTGCTCGCCCCGCACTTCAACGGGACGCAGATGTGGCTGAACGACTACTTCGGCTGGATCCCGCTGTTCGATGTCGGCGACGGCTCGGTCGGCCGGTCGGTCTTCCTGGCGAGCGTTGTTCTCGCGATCATGGTGCTGCCCATCATCGCGGCGCTTTCCCGTGAGGTCTTCCTGCAGGTTCCCATCACCCACCGGGAGGCCGCGCTCGCACTCGGCGCGACCCGCTGGGAGATGATCCGGACTGCGGTCATCCCCTATGGCAAGCCGGGTGTCATCAGCGCCTCAATGCTTGGCCTGGGTCGCGCGATGGGTGAGACGATCGCGGTCGCCCTGGTTCTTCCCTCCACCTTCAACATCTCCTGGAACATCCTGAAGCCGGCGGGCAACACGATCGCGGCGAACGTCGCGAACGGTTTCGGCGAGGCCAACGACATCGGCCGCGGCGCGCTCATCGCGTCCGGCCTTGTGCTGTTCGTCGTCACAATGGTGGTCAACATGATTGCTAGGGCCGTCATCGCGCGGCGTCGCGAGTTCTCGGGCCGAGCGGCATGACGGCCACGACCATGCCGGCCGCCTCGGCCGAGCACCAGTCGCTGAACCTGCGTGGGCAGACGCTGCGGACTCCCGTCCTGGGTGCCATCGCGGTGGGCGCGGTGGCCCTCACGGCGCTGCTCTACCTGGTGACATCCATCCACAGCCGGATCCAGTTCGTGCTGATCGTGCTGCTGCTGTTCTCGATCGGCCAGACCGTCGCCTCCGTCCTGGTGGAGGGCGGCCGGCGTGCGCGGGACCGCCTGGTCACGACGCTGGTCTACGGGTCCTTCCTGCTCGCCCTCATCCCGCTGGTCGCGGTGCTGGTCGCCGTCATCGAGCGCGGTGCCAAGCGCCTCGACATGGACTTCCTGACGCACTCGATGCGCGGCATCGGCGCGCGGGACGCCGGTGGCGGCATCTACCACGCGATCATCGGGACGCTTGAGCAGGTCGCGCTCGCCAGCCTCATGGCGGTGCCCTTCGGCCTGCTCGTCGCCGTCTACCTCGTCGAGTACGGAACGGGTCGGGTCAGCCGGGCGATCAGCTTCTTCGTCGACGTGCTGACGGGTCTTCCGTCGATCATCGCCGGTCTGTTCGTGCTCGGTTTCTGGATTCTGGCGCTCGGCCAGCCGTTCACCGGTTTCGCCGGCTCGCTCGCCCTCACGATCCTGATGGTCCCGGTGGTCGTGCGCTCGGCCGAGGAAATGCTGAAACTCGTGCCGGACGAGCTGCGGGAGGCCAGTTTCGCGCTCGGCGTGGCCCGCTGGCGGACGATTCTCAAGATCGTGGTTCCGACCGCGCTGCCCGGAATCATCACCGGCGTCATGCTGGCAGTCGCTCGTGTCGCCGGTGAGACGGCCCCGTTGCTTCTCACGGTGTTCGGTGACAACTCGATCAACATGAACCCGTTCGATGGTGAGCAGTCGGCCCTTCCGCTGTATATCTATTCGCAGGCGGGGCAGCCCCAGCAGGTCGCCATTGACCGGGCCTGGGCCGCGGCACTGACCCTGATCATCATCATCATGCTGCTCAACCTGATCGCTCGGTTCGTGGCGAGCCGGACGAAGGTCAAGTAGCCCCTGATGGCCGTCGTCACCCGCCCGGGGATCCCGCTACCCGGAGCCCTGTCGAAGAACCCGTCGAGCGCAACGAACCGACCGACCGCACAACCAGCTGAGTCGAGGTAGCAATGGCCACCCGTATCGAGATCTCGGGCCTGACCGCCTACTACGGGAAGTTCAAGGCCGTAGCCGATGTGAACCTGACGATCGAACCGAAGAGCGTCACGGCCTTCATCGGGCCGTCCGGGTGCGGAAAGTCGACCGTGCTGCGGACGCTGAACCGCATGCACGAAGTCCTTCCCGGGGCCCGGGTGGAGGGCAAGGTTCTCCTGGACGGCGAGGACCTCTACGGTCCCGGCGTCGACCCGGTCAACGTGCGCCGCAACGTCGGCATGGTTTTCCAGCGCCCCAACCCGTTCCCGACGATGTCGATCTACGAGAACGTCATCGCGGGCCTGAAGCTCAACGGCGTGCGCAAGAAGTCGCTGCTCGACGAGCGGGTCGAGGAGTCGCTGAAGGGCGCGAACCTGTGGGACGAGGTCAAGGACCGCCTCAACCGGCCCGGCGCGGGCCTGTCCGGCGGCCAGCAGCAGCGGCTGTGCATCGCCCGTGCCATCGCGGTCGAACCGCAGGTGCTGCTGATGGACGAGCCCTGCTCGGCGCTTGACCCGATCTCCACGCTGGCGATCGAGGACCTCATCCAGAAGCTTCGGTCCAGCTACACCATCGTCATCGTCACCCACAACATGCAGCAGGCGTCCCGGGTGAGCGAGACGACCGCGTTCTTCTCCCTGGAGAAGACGGGGGACCCGGGGCGGCTCGTGGAGTACTCGACCACGTCGCAGATCTTCAGCAACCCGAAGGAGAAGCGGACCGAGGACTACATCTCCGGGCGGTTCGGCTGAGGCCCTCCGGGGTTCCCGGATCCGCGGAAGCACAGGCGGCGGCCGGCTCCCTGGGGGCCGGCGCGCCGATCCTGGCGGAGCCCGATCCCGGCCGCCGTCCGCTGCTGCTCATAGCGGACAACGAGGCGGACGACGAACTGCTGCCCGCGCTGCGGGACCAGGGGATCGAGGTCGCCGTCGTCGCGGACGGGGCGCTGGCGCTGGTGGAGATCGGGCGCCTCGCACCGTCCGCGGTGCTTCTCACCGCGAACCTTCCGGTTGTCGATGGTGTGACCGTGGTCCGGACGGTCCGCTCCGCGCAGGCCCGCACCACCACGCCGATCCTGTTCGCGGTCGGCCCGGATGAGCGTGAGCAGGCGGCGGCCGCCCTCGAGGCCGGGGCGACGGTCTGCCTGGGCAAGCCCTTCCGGATCCACGAGGTTCTCGCCATGGTCGGCGCCGTGGGCGGGCCGGCCGGCCTGGGTGCGGCGCCGACCATGGCCACCGGCACCGTCGGCGGGGCTGGGACTGGGGCCGGGGCGGCCGTACCGGCCCAGACCGGGCCCGGAACCGGAACCGTCCCGTCCGCCATCGAGCGTTCCGAGGTGCTGCGCTCCGGCCCGGTCGTGCTGGACGTCGACGCGCACGAGGTGACCGTCGACGGCCGCACCGTGCACATGCCGCCGCGGGAGTTCCGGCTGCTGCGGCTGCTGCTCGGGCACGCCGGTCGGGTGGTCACCCGGGAGATGCTGCTCACCGAGGTCTGGGGATCGCCCGACACCGACCCCAACACGCTGGCCGTGCATGTCCGCAGACTGCGCCGCAGGCTGGGAGACCCGAGCGCCCCCGAGCCGCCGGCAGGGCCGTCCGCCGGCCGGCCCGTCGGCCGAGTGCTCGGCGAGACCCGGCCGCCGTTGATCGAGAGCATCCGCGGCATCGGCTACCGCTTCCGCGCTCACCCCAGCTGAGAGCTCCGGAGCCGGAGAATTCCCGAGCCGGAGAATTTCGGAGCGCCGCGGCGCCGGCTCAGGTCGGAAGTGCGTAGACGCCTGGCGCGCACCGCACGACGAGACCGTCGGCGAGCAGGCCGGCGAGGGCCCGGCCACGCTGGACGGGCTCGTCCCACACCTGGTCGAGCAGCTCCTGCTCGACGGGTCCGGTGGCGTCGCGGAGCACTGCCAGCAGCCGTCCGCGGACCTGCCGATCCGTGCCGGCGTACCCCTGCGGACGTCGTGCCGGAGCGTCGGAGGGCGGGCTGCCGGCGGCCAGCCACCCGCAGTGCTCCTGCACGGGGCACGCCGGGCAGCGGGGCGCCCGCGCGACGCAGACCAGCGCACCCAGCTCCATGAACGCCGCGCTGGCCCGGGCCGCGGTCTCCGGATCCGCCGGCAGCAGGTCGGCGACCAGTTCCAGGTCCCGCCGGGACACCGCCGTCGGGCCGGCGGCGGTGCCCTCCACCGCCCGGGCGACGAACCGCCGGACGTTGACGTCGATCACCGCGTGGCGCTGCCGGAAGGCGAACGCGGCGACGGCCCGGGCGGTGTAGGTACCGACGCCGGGCAGGGCCAGCAGGTCATCCAGCTGGTCGGGAACCGCACCGCCGTGCCGCTCGACGATGGCACCCGCCGCCTGATGCAGCCGCAGCGCGCGCCGCGGGTAGCCGAGGCGCCCCCATTCCCGCACCGCCTCGCCGGATGGTTCGGCGGCGAGCCCGGCGGGGGTGGGCCACCGCCGCAGCCAGGTCTCCCAGACCGGCAGGACCCGGTGCACAGGGGTCTGCTGCAGCATGATCTCGCTGACGAGCACCCCCCACGGACCCGCCTCCGGGTGGCGCCAAGGCAGGTCCCGGGCGTGGGCGCCGAACCAGTCCACGACGAGGTCCGCGAGCACGGGGTTCGCGGGCGCCTGGCCGGTGCCCGGTGGGGCCGCACCCGCGGTCATTGGCGTCGTTGTCGTCATCGACGCCATCGTGCCACTCCCGCCGCCGGGGCCTGGCCGCGGCCGGGGGCCTGGTCAGGCGCCGGCGCGGGCCACCAGGTCGAGGGCCACGTCGACGATCATGTCCTCCTGGCCACCGACCATCCCGCGCCGGCCGACCTCGGCGAGGATCGTGCGGGTGTCCAGGCCGTAGCGGGTGGCGGCGGCCTCGGCGTGGCGCAGGAACGAGGAGTACACCCCGGCGTAGCCGAGGGTGAGGGTCTCCCGGTCGACCCGCACCGGGCGATCCTGCAACGGGCGGACCACGTCGTCCGCGGCGTCCATCAGGCCGAACAGTTCGCAGCCGTGCTTCCAGCCCATCAGGTCGGCGACCGCGATGAACGCCTCCAGCGGGCAGTTGCCGGCACCGGCCCCCTGGCCGGCGAGCGAGGCGTCCACCCGGGTGGCGCCGTTCTCGACCGCGACGACGGTGTTCGCCACGCCCAGCCCCAGGTTGTGGTGGGCGTGGATGCCGGTCTCGGTCGCCGGGTCGAGCACGTCGGCGTAGGCGCGGAAGCGGTCCCGTACGTCGTCCATGGTGAGCCGGCCGCCGGAGTCGGTGACGTAGACGCAGCGCGCCCCGTAGGACTCCATCAGCTTCGCCTGCCGCGCCAGTTCGGCGGGGGCGGCCATGTGGCTCATCATCAGGAAGCCGGCGACGTCCATGCCCAGGTCACGGGCGGCGCTGATGTGCTGGGCGGAGATGTCGGCCTCGGTGCAGTGGGTGGCCACCCGCACCGACCGGATGCCCAGCGCGTGCGCCTGGCGCAGGTCGCGCACGGTGCCGATCCCGGGTAGCAGCAGGGTGGTCGGGATCGCGTCGGTGACGCTGGCCGCGACCGCCTCGATCCACTCCCAGTCGGTGTGCGCGCCGATGCCGTAGTTGATGCTCGATCCGGCGAGCCCGTCGCCGTGCGCCACCTCGATCGCGCGGACGCCGGAGGCGTCCAGCGCGGCGGCGATCGTCCGCGCGGTCTGGACGCTGTAACGATGGCGAACGGCGTGCATACCGTCGCGCAGGGTGACGTCCTGAATGTACAACTCGGGGACGATCGGCTCGGCGGGGCGTTCCGGCGACGTGTCCGGGGCGGTGGACGTCCCCGCGGACGTCCCCTCGGAAAGGGTGGTCATCGGGCGGTCGCTCCTTCCCGCTGAGTGAGGGTCTGCGCCAGGCGCTCCCCGGCGCGCAGCGCGGCCGACGTCATGATGTCGAGGTTGCCGGCATAGGCGGGCAGATAGTGCGCGGCACCGGTGACCTCCAGGAACACCGTGACCTTGGCGGGTTCGGACCCGTCCGGCGCGAGCTGGCGCAGCGGGTCGTCCGCCGACACCTTCTCGATCTGCACCTGCTGCTTGAGCCGGTAGCCCGGGACGTACTCGCGCACCCGGTCGACCATCCGGGTCACCGAGGCGACGACGGCGCCCTGGGTGGCCTGGCCACCGGTGCCGATCAGGCAGTACACGGTGTCGCGCATGACCAGCGGCGGCTCGGCCGGGTTCAGCACGATGATGGCCTTGCCGCGGGCGGCACCGCCGACCTTCTCGATGGCGCTGGCCGTGGTCTCGGTGAACTCGTCGATGTTCGCCCGGGTGCCCGGCCCGGCCGACTTCGACGCGATGGACGCGACGATCTCGGCGTAGGCCACCGGGGTGACGGCGTTGACAGCCGCGACGATCGGGATCGTCGCCTGCCCGCCGCAGGTCACCATGTTGATGTTGGGGGCGTCCAGGTGGGCGTCCAGGTTGACCGGGGGCACCACGTACGGCCCGATCGCGGCCGGGGTCAGATCGATGACCCGGCGGCCGCGGGCACGCAGCAGCTCGTCGTTGCGGGCGTGCGCGCCGGCGGACGTGGCGTCGAAGACGATCTCGATGTCGTCGAACTCCGGCATCCGCAGCAGCCCGTCGATGCCCTCGTGGGTGGTCGCGACCTTGAGCCGGCGGGCGCGGGCCAGCCCGTCGGATTCGGCGTCGATGCCGACCATCGCGGCGATCTCCAGAACCTCGGAGGTACGGAGGATCTTGATCATCAGGTCGGTGCCGATGTTCCCCGAGCCGATGACGGCGACCTTCGTCTTTCCGGTTCCGCTGGTGGCGGTGGCCAAGGCAGTCCTTCCGGTGGGAAGGGGCGCGGGAGCGCGGACGCGGCCCGCACCCGGGTTGATCGGTGAGATGGCGCGGGCACCGGGCATCAGGCTCGCGGCACCGGGCATCAGGCTCCGGCACCGGGCATCAGGCTCCGGATGCCGCGGTCAGGTCGCGAAGGCGACCCGGACCGAGCCGAGGCCGCTGATCGTGGTCTCGAAGGCGGATCCGGGGGTGACGGGAACCATCGGGCCGAGGGCGCCGGTGAGCACGATGTCGCCGGCACGCAGCGGGATGCCCATCGTGTGCAGGGTGCTCGCGAGCCAGACCGCGGCGTTCAGCGGACCGCCGAGGCAGTCGGCCCCGCAGCCCCGGGACACCTCCTCGTCCCCTGCGCGCAGCGTCATCGTGACCTCGCGCAGGTCGACGTCGGTGAGCCGGACCGGCCGGCCGCCCAGGACGAACAGCGCGCTGGACGCGTTGTCCGCGACGGTGTCGACGATGGTGATGTCCCAGTCGGTGATCCTGCTGTCGACGATCTCCAGTGCGGGCAGCGCGTAGTCGCAGGCACCGATGAGGTCGGCGACGGTGTACGGCCCGGCGGGCAGATCCCGGCCCAGGACGAGGGCGACCTCGGCCTCGATCTTCGGCTGCAGCAGCCGCCCGGCCGGCACCTCGCCACCGTCGGGCACCGCCGTGTCCGCCAGCAGCGCACCGAAGTCGGGCTGGTTCACGCCGAGCTGGCGCTGCACCGCGGGCGAGGTGAGGCCGATCTTGCGGCCGACCAGGCGACGGCCGGCGGCCAGCGCGGCGTCGACGTTGTGCTGCGCGACGGCGTAGGCGGTGGCGATGTCGCCGGCGGGCAGCAGTGAGCGCACCGGAGGACACGGCTGCCTGCTGCGCTCGGCCTCGGCGAGGAGCGCGGCGACCCGCGTCACCGCGCTGTCGGCCGCGTCCGCGGTGTCGGCGGTGTCGGCGGTGTCGGCGCGCTTCGGGGCGGCGTCGCCCCGGGTGGCGGCGGTGGCAGCCGCGGCGGCGATGGTGCCGTTCGAGCCGGTCATTGGTTCTCCTCACGCGTCGGTGCGGTGCCTCCGGTATAGACGCCCGTCGTGATCGCCAGCAACACTGGATTCCGTGACACGGAACAGCGCTGACGGTGGCATGCTGCAGAAGGCCATGTGGATCCTGGAGGCCTTCCGCCCGAGCGGAGGACCGTTCCGTCTGGCGGAACTCGTTGAGCGCTCGGGGCTGACGAAGACGACCGTGCACCGGCTCAGCGCGGAGCTGGTCGAGATCGGTCTGCTCGAACGGGTCGCCGCGGGCTATCGGCTCGGCCCCAAGCTCTTCGAGCTCGGAGCGATCGTCCCGCCGCGCCGGGATCTGCGGGACGCCGCCCGCCCTTTCATGCAGGATCTCTTCGAAGCCACCCGGGAGACCGTGCACCTCGCGGCGCGGGACGGCCTCGACGCGGTCTACGTGGAGAAGATCCACGGCCGGGATCGCCGCGAGATGCCCTCACAGGTCGGCGGTGCGCTGCCGCTGACCTGCACCGGAGTCGGCAAGGCCCTGCTGGCGTTCGGCGGCGAGGAACTGCTGGCCGAGGTGCTCTCCCGGCCGCTGCGGGTGCTGACCCCCAGCTCCCTGCGCGACCCGGACCGGCTGCGGATCGAGATCGAGCAGGTGCAGATCGCCGGGATCGCCTACGAGCAGCAGGAGTCCATGCCGGGCCTGAGCTGCGTCGCCGTCCCGGTGCTGGTCGACGGCGCGGCGGTCGCGGCACTCTCGGTCTCGGTTCCCGTCGCGAGGTTCCGCCCGTCCCGGCTGGCACCCGCGCTGCGCGCCGCCAGCTTCGGCGTCGCCCGGGCACTGGCGTCCTGAAATCATCGACACGCTGCTCGGCCCGGCCGCATGCCTGCCTGATCGGCCGGTACCCGAGGTCATGAGAGTGGGAGGAGGATGCGTTGATGCGCACGGTGACCGTTGAGGCGGCGACCGGTGGCCGGCCCGACGGGCCGAATCGGCTGGCCGGAACGACCGGGGCCGGTGGGCCGGAGCTGCGGGCCGCGTTGCGCCGCGCCGGCGTCAGCGATCTCGACGACAGCTCCCTGACCAGGTCGCTGTACTCGTCCGACGCGTCCCTCTACCGGGTCGAGCCGCGGGTCGTCGTCCACCCGCGCGACGCCGGCGAGGTTCTGGCCGTTCTCGACGTCGCCCGCAGGCTGTCCATCCCGGTGACCTCCCGCGGGGCGGGCACGTCGCTGGCCGGCAACGCCGTGGGCAGCGGCATCATCCTCGACTTCTACCGGCATATGAACCGGCTGCTCGACGTCGACCCGGAGGCTGGCATCGCGACCGTCGAGCCGGGCATCGTGCAGGCGGCGCTGCAGCGGGCGGTGATCCCGGCCGGTTGGCGGTTCGGCCCGGACCCGTCGACGCACAACCGGTGCACGATCGGCGGGATGATCGGCAACAACGCCTGCGGCTCGCGGGCGCTGGGCTACGGCCGGACCGCGGACAACGTGCTGGGCCTCGACCTCCTCACCGGTGCCGGGGAGCGGTTCACCTGTGGCGGCCTCGCGTCCCCGGGCATGACCGCGACCTTGGGTGTGCCGGGCGCGTCAGGTGCGCCGAGTGCGCCGAGTGCGTCGGGCTTGCCGGGTGTGCCCAGTTCATCCGGTGTGTCGGGCGAGCCGCGGGTCGTCGGCGAGCTGCGCGAGCTGATCGGCGAGTCGCTCGCCGTGGTGCGCACCGAGCTGGGCCGGTTCGGCCGGCAGGTGTCCGGCTACTCGCTGGAGCACCTGCTGCCGGAACGGCACTTCGACCTCGCCCGTGCCCTGGTGGGCAGCGAGGGCACGCTCGGGATCGTGCTCGCGGCGCAGCTGCGGCTGGTCCGCGACCCGGCGCACCGCATCCTGGTGGCACTGGGCTACCCGGACATGCCGACTGCCGCCGACGCCGTGCCGGCGATCCTCCCGTTCGGGCCGGTGGCGTGCGAGGGGCTGGACGTCAGCATCGTCGACGTGGTCCGCCGCGGCCGCGGGGCGTCGAGCGTCCCGCCGCTGCCGCGTGGTGACGGCTGGCTGTTCGTCGAGCTGGCCGGTGACGACCCCGGCGCGCTGGGGGAGACGGCTCGTGCGCTGGCAGCCGAGGCCGGTGCGCTGGAGCATCGGGTGATCACCGACGCCGCGCAGATGGCCCGGCTCTGGCGTATCCGGGAGGACGGGGCAGGCCTGGTGGCCCGGACCGCCGACGGAACGCCCGCGCACGCCGGTTGGGAGGACGCCGCGGTCCCGCCGGAGCGCCTCGGCGGCTACCTGCGCGAGTTCCGCGCGCTGCTCACCGACCACGGGCTGACCGGGGTGCCCTACGGCCACTTCGGCGACGGCTGCGTGCACATCCGCATCGACTTCCCGTTCGACCGGTCCGACGGCCGGGCCCGGTTCCGCGAGTTCCTCTTCGACGCGGCCCGGCTGGCCGCGGCGCACGGCGGTTCGATGTCCGGCGAGCACGGCGACGGCCGGGCCCGCGGCGAGCTGCTGCCGCTCATGTACTCGCCGGCGGCGATCGAGCTTTTCGGCCGGGTCAAGGCGCTGTTCGACCCGGACAACCTGCTCAACCCCGGGGTCATCGTCGATCCGGCACCGGTCGACGCCGACATCCGCGTCGCCGCCGCCAGGCCGCGCCGTGACGGGCTCGCGCTCGCCTACCACGACGACCGCGGCGACCTGTCCATGGCCGTGCACCGCTGCACCGGGGTGGGCCGCTGCATCGCCGGGCCCGCCGGAGCCGGCAACGTCATGTGCCCGTCCTACCTCGCCACCCGGGAGGAGAAGGACTCCACCCGGGGGCGCGCCCGTGTGCTGCAGGACGCGGTGGCCGGGAACCTCGGGCCGGCGGGGCTGGCCGCGCCGGAGGTGCACGAGGCACTCGACCTCTGCCTGTCCTGCAAGGGCTGCGCCTCAGACTGCCCGACCGGTGTCGACATGGCCTCCTACAAGGCGGAGGCGCTTTACCAGAAGTACCGCCACCGGCTGCGGCCCCGCGCGCACTACCTGCTCGGCTGGCTGCCGCGCTGGCTGCGGCTGGCGGCTGCGGTGCCGGGCACGGCAGGCGTGCTGAACACGGTGGCGGGCTGGGGCTGGGCGCGCCCGCTGGTTGCCTGGCTGGCCGGCGTCGATCGCCGCCGCGAGCTGCCGCGGCTGGCGACACGCACCTTCCGGTCGTCTGTCCGGTCGTCCGTTCGGCGAACCCCGCCGACTCCGCCAGCCCGAACGGATGCCGGCGAAGCCGGCCGGCGGGGCGAGGTCGTGCTCTTCGTGGACACGTTCTCCAACCACTTCAGCCCACCGGCCGCGCACGCCGTCGTCGAGGTGCTGGAACGTGCCGGCTGGGCGGTGCGGCTGCCGGAGCGGCAGGTCTGCTGCGGTCTCACCTGGTTCTCGACCGGGCAGCTGTCCGGTGCGCGCCGGCAGATGGCGCGCACCGTCGCCGAGCTGCTGCCGCATGTCCGCGCCGGCCGGCTGGTCGTCGGCGTCGAGCCGAGCTGCACCGCGGCGCTGCGGACGGACGCCGTCGAGCTGCTGGCCACGCCCGAGGCACGGGAGGTGGCGGACGCCGTGCGCACCCTGGCCGAGCTGCTGGAGTCGACGCCGGACTACCGGCCACCGTCGCTCGCGTCGATGGGACCGCTGATCGCGCAGCCACACTGCCACCACCACGCGGTCCTGGGCTGGTCGCCCGACGCCCAGCTGCTGGCCGACGCCGGGGCCGACGTCCAGCAGCTGGGCGGCTGCTGCGGCCTGGCGGGCAACTTCGGGGTCGAGCGCGGGCATCACGACATCTCGGTGAAGGTGGCCGAGCAGCAACTGCTGCCGGCTGTCCGCGCGAAACCCGAGGCCACGGTTCTGGCGGACGGCTTCTCCTGCCGGACCCAGCTGGATTCGCTGACCGGGCGTCATGGTGTGCACCTGGCCGAGCTGCTGGTCGCGGCGCTGCGGGCCGACAACGGGACCGGGCGGGCCTGACCTCCTGACGTAGCGGAGGTGTTCGGGTGCGCGCGGGTGCCGTGCCCTTCGGAGCGGAGAGGATGTCGATACCGCCTGATCAAGGTCGGTTCATCATCGCTGGCTTTGCCATGACGTCCGCGCTGTGACCACGCAGCGGATCACATCGAAATTCAGGGCAATGGATTCCCGCGTCGCGAGAACAATGTTTCCGGAGAAGAATGATTCCGGAAACCTGCGACGACAATTGTCCGGCTTGCGGGCCCGCTGTGTGGCCCGGCCGGAGAAGAAGCCGGCCGGCCGGGCTACACGTAGCGTTCGAGGATGCTCGACTCGGCAAGCCTGGACAGGCCCTCGCGGACGGCCCGGGCCCTCGCCTCGCCGACTCCCTCCACCGCCTGCAGGTCGTCCACCCCGGCGGCCAGCAGCTTCTGCAGGGTTCCGAAGTGGTCGACGAGCCGGTCGACCACCATCCGGGGTAGCCGCGGCACCTTGGCCAGCATCCGGTAGCCACGGGGGCTGATCTGGCGGTCGAGGATGTCCGCTCCGCCGGAGAAGCCGATCACCCGGGCGATGACGGTGAGGTCCAGCAGGTCGGTCGGGGACATGGCCGACAGCTCCGCGAGGACCTGCGCCGCCGTGCCCGCACGTGAGCCGACCGGCAGGTAGTCGCGGACGGTCAGCTCACGTTCCGTCTCGACGCCGGCCATCAGCTCCTCGAGCTGCAACGACAGCAGCCGGCCGTCGGTACCGAGCTCGACGACGTAGCTTTCGATCTCGTCGGCGATCCGGCGCACCATCTCCAGCCGCTGGCTCACCGAGATGGCGTCGCGGACGGTGACGAGATCCTCGATCTCCAGCGCCGAGAGGGTGCCTGCCACCTCATCGAGTCGCAGTTTGTAACGCTCAAGTGTGGCCAGCGCCTGGTTGGCGCGGGAGAGGATCGCCGCCGCCCCGTCGAGCACATAGCGGCGGCCCACCACATAGAGGGCGATGATGTGCATCGACTGGCTGACGGAGATCACCGGGAGGCCGGTCTGCTTGGCGACCCGCTCCGCGGTGCGGTGCCGGGTGCCGGACTCCTCGGTGGGGACCGTCGGATCGGGAACCAGATGCACCGCGGCCCGCACGATGCGGGTGAGATCGGACGAGAGCACGATCGCGCCGTCCATCTTCGCCAGCTCGCGCAGGCGGGTGGCGGAGAACACCACGTCCAACTCGAACCCGCCGGTGCACAGGCCCTCCACGACCTTGTCGTGGCCGAGCACGATCAGTGCTCCGGTATGACCACGCAGGATGCGCTCAAGACCATCACGGAACGGAGTTCCGGGCGCGACCGCAGCGAGTGTCGCCCGGAAGATGTCATCCCCGGGTGCTCCTGCCATCAGGCTCCCTCGTTGTTCTTCGACGTCCTGACCGTCGAACGCCCCCGTCGTGTCGTGCTCGTCACCAGCGATGGTATCGGTAGGCCTCGTGTGGATGAGCGCAGCCACGGCGCCATCTCACCATATCCGGCAATTGCAAATCATGTTCATTCGTCGTACATGTGAGCAATGGCCGCGATAAGGTCCGGTACTTCCTGCACGGACAACCCGTCCGGCGGATCACCGCAACCGGTCGGGACGAGCGCGCGCCGGAAGCCCAGCCTGGCCGCCGCGGCCAGGCGCTGACGGACCGCGCCCACCGCCCTGACCTCGCCCGCCAGGCCCACCTCGCCGATCGCGACCAGATCGCCCGGCAATGGACGGTCCCGCGCCGCGCTCACGGTGGCCAGCGCGACCGCCAGGTCCGCCGCGGGCTCCGCGAGCCGGACACCTCCGACAGTCGCGGTGTAGACGTCGGCACGCCCGAACCGGACCCGCGCCCGCCGCTCCACCACGGCGAGGATCATCGCCACCCGCGCCGCGTCCAACCCGGAGACCGCGCGCCGTGGAACCTGTGCCGACGCCTCGGCGACCAGCGCCTGCACCTCGGCGACCAGCGGCCGGCGACCTTCCACGGTCACGGTGACGCAGGTGCCGGGCACGGAGGTCGGCCCCGCACCGCCCGAGCGGGACAGGAACAGCCCGCTGGGATCGGCGACCTCACGGATGCCGGAGTCATGCATCTCGAAGCAGCCGACCTCGTCCGCGGGGCCGTACCGGTTCTTGCCCGCGCGCACGAGACGGAGCGTGGAGTGCCGCTCGCCCTCGAAGTGCAGGACGACATCCACCAGGTGCTCCAGCAGCCGCGGACCGGCGACCGCGCCCTCCTTGGTGACATGGCCGACGAGCACGGTCGCCAGCCCCAGGGCCTTCGCGGTGCGGATCAGGGCTCCGGTGACCTCACGCACCTGGGTCACCCCGCCGGCGGAGCCGTCGAAGCTCGCCGACGAGATCGTCTGGACCGAGTCGACGACGAGCAGGGCGGGCTGGACCTCCTCGACGTGCGTCAACACCGCACCGAGATCGGTCTCCGCGGCCAGCCACAGATCCGAATGCAGCGCGCCGGTGCGGCCGGCCCGCAGCCGGACCTGGGCGGCGGACTCCTCACCGGTGATGACCAGTGCACGAGACCCCGCCGCGGCACTGCGCGCGGCGACCTCCAGCAGCAGGGTGGACTTGCCCACGCCGGGCTCGCCGGCAAGCAGGATCACCGCGCCGGGGACGAGCCCGCCACCCAGCACCCGGTCGAGCTCGCCGATGCCGGTGGGGCGCCTGCGGGCAGCCGTCACATCGACGGCGGTGACGGGCGTGGCCGGGGCTGTCACCGGCGCGGCCGCGCCCAGCCGGGTCGAACCGCCCAGCCCGCCCATCGGCGCACCGGGCTTTCGCGGGGCGGGTGCCTGTGCCTCCAGCGTGCCCCAGGCCTGGCAACGCGGGCAGCGGCCGGCCCACCGGACCGCCTCGGCCTCGCACGCGGAACAGCGGAAGCCCCCGGCGGGATTGCGGGAGCTCGTGCCGTTCCGGGACGATGCCCGCCCGAGACCACCAGCCGGGCGCCCCGTGGGACCAACAGAGGACATGACGTCACGGTAGCCGCCAGGTCCGACAGCCCGGGTCGGACAGCCCCTGCGCTGCCCTTTCGCTCCGCCGCCCTGCCGCCCTGCCTCAGCACCCGAGGGCCAAAGGCGAAGATCGGAGGATCTTCGCCTTTCCGGCGACCACAATCCTCAGATTTTGCTCATCAGCAATGCCGGCGGCGGCGGCAACTCGAAGCCGTGGTCCGAAGTGTGGAGGATTTCGGTCGTATCGGCGACCACAATCCTCCACTCCTGGGTGGAAGCAACGCAGGACACCGGTCCAGCCCGGCCCGGTTCGAACTGACCCCGGGCCGGGCTGGACGGATCAGTGGATCAGGGGGTCGGAGTCGCCTCGGTGCTCGCCGGTGCGGACGCCGCGGCGGACGTGGCCCCGGTGGCGGGCAGCTCGGTCGATGTCGCCCCGGCGGACGCCGTCGCCGCGGTGGTCTGCCCGGCGGTGGCCTGCGTGGCAGGCGCGGTCGCCGCGGCCGAGGCGCCGGGGGCCGGCGTCTCGACCGGGACGTCGAGCGTGACGCTGCCCGACTTGGCGAACGTGAACGTCACCGGGATCTCGTCGCCGACCACCAGATCCTCGGTGAGGCCGGTCAGCGTCGGCGCGGACCCGTTGGCGATGTAGATGTTGCCGCCGCCGGGTCGGATGATCGACGGGGATGGTGCGGTACCGCCACTCGCGGACGGAGAGGACACATTGATGAGGCTGTCGTCCTCGGCGCCTCCGTTGAACACCGCGGAGATGATCTGCGCGCTCTCGCCCTTGTCCGCGGGGCCTGCCACGTACACGTTCCGCAGGGTGACGGAGCCGACGGCCCCGCTCACCGAGTTGGTCGTGGTGCGGGCGGCGTTGGTGAGTGCGTCCGTCCCGGAGGCGCACCCACTGAGGGCGGACGCGGCGATGGCTGCCGCGGCGAGAGATGACGTGACGATGGCCCGTCGACGCGCACGGCTGCGGAGACCAACGGTTACGTCGGCCCCGGCCGTGGTGTGCAGCGGACCACTGGTGTCGGTGGCTTCGGCGGGCGACGTCCCCTCGAAGGTGGACATCGCGGAACGAGCACCCAGACGGCGGCTCACGGCTCGGTGGCTCCTCCTGCGCAGGGACCGGCGCGCCTTGCGCGTCGGTGCCGAACGGTCGTGACCGGTCAGGTGGCCGTTGCGGGGATTCGCAGCGGCCGGTGCGCGCCGGTGTGGCCGCGGACACATCCGACCAGCGGAAAGTCCATGGCACACCGGAAGCGCACCCGTGCCACCCGCGAGACCCAGGCCGGGCCGCGGGTGCGGGGCTAACACTAGCCACCTCGGCCCGCTATGTGCGGCCCCAGCGTGTTGGGCGCGACTTCACGGACCTATCGGACGGCTTACGGCGGGCCCGAACGGCCCGTGCCGGACCGGCGTAGGCCCGGACCGGCCGACGCCGAGCGGTGTGAGCCGTCGGGAACCCGCGGCTGTGGCCCGGACAACTGCTGTCCAGCTGCTGTCCGCCCGGCCCGCGGGTGGAGCTGACCAGCCCGCGGGCTGACCTGGCCGGCGGGTGGAACTGGCGGAAGGGCTGCCGGCCGTGGGGGGTGGGCGATCGAGAGCATTTCGTTTCCGGCCCGTCCGGTGCAAGCCGATGCGGATGCCGTGGTCCGGCGGCCGCATGATCTGGCTCGCTTCGCCGGGCCAAGGTGGGACGTCGGACGGGGGTGCTCAGGCGGGCCTGGCACTCGCGGGGGAGGCCGGCCGGCCCCCGCCGGTCCGGTTGGAAAAGGCAGCAATGCCTAGGGATTGCGGGCCCTTGGCCACCCCGCGGCGAGGGCCGCCGCCGTCCGCGATCAACGCCGTCGTCGCGCCTTCTGTGGTCCGTCGTGTACCCCGCCGGCCGGTGCCGGAGAGTGCTGGGAGGCCGCGGCCGCGGGGCCGGACCTTCGTGCCCTGCTGGGCCGGTGCGACGCCGACCGGGCGGTCCATGACGCTTCCCGGGCGTACGCGGTGGACGGAGCCCGCGGAGCGGGCGGGCCGGGCGATCCGTGGTCGACACGCCCGGCGGCGTGGGCGGCTCGCGCGGGGCCGACGGCGGGTCGAGCGCGACCGTTCGGCAGCCGGCGGTAGTGTCACGACGCCCTTGATACCAACAACCGGACAACTTCCGCCGCATCACCATCTGTTTCGCTCGGCCGGACACCTCGGTCGCTTGATAGGCCCCGACCTGCGGGGATCCGGTCGGCCTGCGCGCCGGCCCGGTCGCGTGCTGTACCTGTCCGTCTCGGAGGGTGGCCGGAACACGACGATCGCGCTGTTCCCCGCCCTCGCCTGCAGCGCGCGTCTGACCTGCGGCGATGCGTGCGTGTTACGCTGGTAGAGGCGGAAGGGGCACGTGACACATGGCGTTCCAAGTCGGCGAGACCGTTGTTTACCCGCATCATGGTGCTGCTCTGATTGATGCGATTGAAACGCGCGTCATCAAGGGTGAAGAGAAACTTTATCTCGTCCTGAAGGTTGCCCAGGGCGACCTCACTGTCCGTGTTCCAGCCGACAATGTCGGCATGGTCGGCGTGCGTGACGTCGTCGGTCAGGACGGCTTGGAGCGTGTGTTCGAGGTGCTGCGCGCGCCGCACACCGAGGAGCCGACCAACTGGTCGCGGCGCTACAAGGCGAACCTGGAGAAGCTTGCCTCCGGTGACGTCAACAAGGTCGCCGAGGTTGTCCGTGACCTCTGGCGGCGTGATCGCGAGCGTGGTCTTTCCGCGGGTGAGAAGCGCATGTTGAGCAAGGCTCGACAGATTCTTGTCAGCGAACTGGCGCTCGCCGAGGGCACCAATGAAGACAAGGCCGAGGCCATGCTCGACGAGGTTCTCGCCGGTTGATACCGGCCACCTCCGGCATGTGTGGTCGGTGACACCCGGGCGGTATTGCGCACCGTTCGATGTCAGCGCAAGGCTTGATGTTTCCGACCGAATCCTGGATGCGGCGGATATCCATACCTGTGGGAGTGCCCCCGAAAGGGGGCCTCTCACCCGCCCGGGACCGCCGGGCGGCGATATATCCATGGCGCCGCGGAGGCCTTAGTTGGTGAACTCTCGGGTTGGGGCGGTCGTGCCGGCAGCGGGCCGGGGCGAGCGCCTCGGTGGTGGCACGCCCAAGGCGTTGCGGCCGCTTGCTGGTCGCCCGATGCTGCTACGAGCAGTCGAGACACTGCTGTCGTCCACGCTTGTCTCCCAGGTCGTCGTCGCGGCGCCGCCCACCCTCGTTGACGTGGTGGGGCAGCTCCTCGGCTCCGGGGTGCGGGTCGTGCCAGGCGGCGCGGAGCGGGTGGACTCCGTCCGGGTCGCGCTGGACGCGCTGGATGACGACATCGGCGTCGTGCTCGTTCACGACGCGGCGCGCCCGCTGACCCCGGCCAAGCTGGTGGACGCGGTCGCGACGACGGTCCTCGATGGTCATCCCGCTGTGATCCCCGTGCTGCCGGTGGCGGACACGATCAAGGAGATCGACGCGGACGGCCGAGTCGTGCGCACCCCGCGCCGGGACGGCCTGCGTGCGGTGCAGACCCCACAGGGCTTCCGGCGGGACATCCTGCGGGCTGCCTACGCGAACCGGGACCTCCCCGTCACGGACGACGCGGGTCTGGTCGAAGCTCTGGGTGTGCCGGTGACGACGATTCCCGGCGCCGAGGAGGCGTTCAAGGTGACCCGGCCGGCTGATCTGGTTCTGGCGGAGGCGCTGCTGGCGCACTCCCTGCCCCGCGACGGGCACCGGTGACCGCGCCGGCGCTGCCCCGGGTGGGCACGGGCGTGGACGTCCACCCCTTCGAGCAGGGCCGCGACTGCTGGGTCGCCTGCCTGCTCTGGCCCGGTGAGACGGGTCTCGCCGGGCACTCCGACGGCGACGTGGCCGCGCACGCGGCGTGCGACGCGCTGCTCAGCGCGTCGGGCATCGGGGATCTCGGCGCGGTCTTCGGGACCGGTCGTCCCGAGTGGTCCGGCGCGTCCGGCGCGGCGCTGCTCGGCGAGACGGCGCGCCTGCTCGCCGAGGGCGGCTGGCAGATCGGCAACGTTGCCGTCCAGGTGGTCGGCAACCGGCCACGGATGGCTGCGCGGCGTCTCGAGGCGCAGGAGGCGATGGAGGCGGCCCTGGGCGCACCGGTGAACCTCTCTGCGACGACGACAGACGGCCTGGGCCTGACCGGTCGGGGTGAAGGGCTCGCCGCGGTCGCCACGGCGCTGGTGGCCCGGCTCTGACGGTCCCGGGTGGCCGACGCTCCCGGGGCGGCTGAATCCGCCGACGGCCCGGTTTCGGCCTTTCCCTGGGGGCGCCTCACCGTGGGCACCCGTTTTGTCGCATACTCGGGCATGCCTGACCCGCATCAGACGTAGGTTGGTGCCAGCGGGATGAGAGGGTGTGCCCGGTGAGCGAGTCCCGGAGGAGTGTGATGGCGGCGCGTCTTCCCGAGGCGGTCAGGGCTCTCGCGGATGCTCCGACGTACGTGACGTTGGCGACCATCCGGCCGGACGGGTCGCCTCGTCTGACCGTGCTCTGGATCGCCCGCGATGGCGACGACCTGCTGCTCTCGACGGTGCGCGGCCGGGCGAAGGAACGCGACATCGCCCGGGACCCACGGGTCGGGCTGATGTTCCTCGACCAGCAGGACCCGTACAGCTATGTGGAGATCCGCGGTGTCGCGACGCTCTCCGAGCAGGGCGGCAAGGAGCTCATCGATCTCCTGTCGGTCAAGTACAACGGCTCTCCGTACGGCTGGGATGGGCCGGACGAGGTCAGGCTGGTGATCCGCGTCGCCGCGGAGCGCGTTCTCACCACCGGCTGAGCCTGGGCGGGTCGCGGGATGGCGGCGCCGGATGGGTGGCGCCGCAGCCGTTTCGAGGGCCTCCCTTCGGCGTGGCGATGGCCGAGGCCGTTACCCTTGACAGATGGGTCTTCGCCTCTATGACACGCGCACCCGGCGCGTGCGGCCGTTCGTGCCGCTGCGCCCCGGTCATGTGGGTGTGTACGTATGTGGGCCCACTGTCCAGTCACCGCCGCATGTGGGCCACATCCGCACCGGGCTGGCCTTCGACCTGCTGCGCCGCTGGCTGACGCAGAGCGGGCTGTCCGTGACCTTCGTCCAGAACGTCACCGACATCGACGACAAGATCATCATCAATGCCGATCGGGCGGGGACGACGGTCTGGGAGCTCGCGACCCGTCAGACCAGAGCCTTCGACGAGGCATACCGGGCGGTGGGCGTGCTGCCACCGACGATCTCTCCGCTCGCGACCGGGCACATCCCGGAGATGCTGGAGATGATCTCCGTGCTGGTGGAGCGCGGGTTCGCCTACCCCGGCGCCGGGTCGGTGTGGTTCCGGGTCGGCGCGTTCGCGGACTACGGCGCGCTCTCGCACCAGCGCCCCGCCTCGATGCATCCATCCCCGGAGGCCGAACCGGGCAAGGCCGACCCGCGCGACTTCGCGCTGTGGAAGGCCGTCAAGCCCGGGGAGCCGTCCTGGTCCTCGCCGTGGGGCCCGGGGCGCCCTGGCTGGCACCTGGAGTGCTCGGCGATGGCGGGCAAGTACCTCGGTGGGGTCTTCGACATCCACGGTGGCGGGCTGGACCTGGTCTTCCCGCATCACGAGAACGAGCGGGCCCAGACGGTGTGCGCGGCCGGCGGGCCGGCCGGCGGCGAGATGGCCAACTACTGGATGCACATCGGCCTGCTCACCACCGGCGGGACGAAGATGTCCAAGTCGTTGGGCAACTCCTTCTTCGTGACGGACGCGCTCGCCACGGTTCGCCCGCAGGTGCTGCGCTATCACCTGCTCTCCGCGCACTACCGCTCGTCGCTGGAGTACAGCCCGCAGACGCTCGACGAGTCCGGCGCGGCGCACGACCGGGTCGAGACCTTCGTACGCAACGCTCTGGACATCCTGGGCGGGCCGGCGGAGGCCGCGGCGCTGGCAGGCACCGAGGCGGGCCAGGTGGGGTCAGCGGGCCCAGGCACCGTGGCCGGTGCCGCGGCGGACGGCGACCTCACGCCGGAGCTGGTCTGGTCGGAGTTCGCCGCGGCGATGGACGACGATCTCGCCGTCGGCCGGGCGCTGGCCGCACTGTTCGGGGCGGTCAGCCGAGGCAACCAGGTGCTCTCCAAGGCCCACAGCCGGGAGCTGGCCGGCTGGGTCGACGTGACCCGTCGGATGCTCACCGTCCTGGGCCTGGACCCGGTGGAGCAGTGGCCCACGGCCGGCGCCGAGCTGCGCCCGGCGCTCGACAGCGTCATGGGCATTCTGCTCGATCTGCGCTCGTCGGCCAGGGCCCGGCGGGACTACACGGAGGCGGACTCCATCCGCTCCCGCCTCGCAGCGTCCGGCGTCGTCATCGAGGACACCCCGGAAGGCCAGCGCTGGCACCTCTCCTGAGGCAGCAGGCGCTGACCTCACTGGAAGCAACGCAGCTCACGGAGACAACGCAGCTCGCTGAAAACGACGAAGTGCACTGAAACGACGAACCGGCACCCGGACGGATCCGGGTGCCGGTTCGGTCATACCGGGCACAGATCACTGTGCCCGAACATCCACCGCGCTCACTGCGCCCGAACGGTGATCCTCGTCCACGCGCCCACGTAGACACGGTCGCCGTCGCGCAGCGGAATCGCGCGACCGGGCTCGATCGGGTCAGGCTCGTCGTTGAGACGCGTCCCGTTCGTCGAACCGGGGTCCCGCACCGCGTAGGTGCCGTCGGGCATCCGCTCCAGGGTTGCGTGCGCGCGGGAGATGCCCGGGTCCTCGGGTGCGCCCGAGAGGTCGATCTCCGGGTTGATTCCCCGCGACTCGCTGCGCCGGCCGATCAGCATCTGCTGCTCGGTCAGTGGGAAGACCCGCCGCGGGTAGAACTGGGGGAACGGCACACGGTGGTCATCGCCGCTGTCGTAGTACTCGCGCTCCGCCTCGATGACGGCTTCCCACGCTCCGCTCGGCGGGGCGTCATCCCAGTCATGACCGCGGCTGCCGGGACGCCGGTCGTCCGCCAGGCGTGGGTCGCCCATCCGGTCGTCGCGGTGCTGCTCGCCGAACCGTGGGTCGGGCATCCGCGGGTCGGTGCCGTGGCGGCCCTCCGCGCCGCGCCGCGACCCGGCCTGCCGGGACGTGGCACCCGCGTCGTCGAGCGCTGACGGGCCGGCCTGCCCGGGCAGCTGACCGGTGCTGAAGTCGAGCCCGCAGGTCTCGCAGAAGCGCGCGGCCGGGTCGTTGAGCGAACGGCAGTTCGGGCAGGGCGCGTAGCGGTCCGCGGCCCGGTTCCGGCCACCTGGGCCGCCCGGAACCGGTGTGGCGCCACCGCCCGGCCCACCCAGCGGATCCGCGTCGTAGCCGCCTCCGGGCCCGCCGAACGAGCCGTCGCGGTAGCCTCGTCGGCCGTCGGTGTCCGGTGCCGGCCGAGCCGGGTCACCCGCGCCGTATCCGCCGCCCCGGGCCTCGGGGCCGCCGTAGCCGCCGCGGCTCTCCTGCGCGCCGTAGCCGCGGTCGTCGCGTCCACGCGCGAACGCGGGCTCGGGCTCACCACGGCCAACCGCGTAGCCGCGCTCCTCGCGCCCGTAGCCGGGCGGCGTGCGGTCGTCACGGCCGCCGAAACCGCCCTGGTCGTCACGGCCACCGAAGCCGCCCTGGTCGTCACGGCCGCCGAAGCCGGCGCCGCGGTCGTCGCGCTGGTACGGATCGTGCCGTTCCTCGCGTGACCGCTCGCCGCGGCCGTCGGGCCGAGCGCGGTCGTCGGGCGCGTTCCCGTACCCGTCACGGGCGTACGGATCCACCGGATAGCCCCGTGCGGACCGTGGCTCCTCGGCGTAGCCCTCGCGGCCGTAACCGCCGTACGGGTCGCCGCCGCGGCCCTGGCCGCGCGGCGGATCCGCGACACCGGCCGCGTCGCTCGGGGTACGACGGATTCCGAGCGGGTCGTAGCCCGCCTGGGCTCCGCCATTGGCCTGGGGGCCTGAGGGGTCCCGTTCCGGTGCCCGCCGTGCATACGGATCCGCGGAACGCCCGGCAGGCGCGCCGGCCGGATAGGCGGCCCCGCGGCCACCCTCCTCCTGACGGAAACCATAACGATCCTGACCACCCACGATCCGAAGCCCGCACTGATCGCAGTAGTCGGGATCGTGGGACAGGTGCCCCTCCGGGCAGCGTGCGCTCACCTGATCACCTGTTCACCCGGACAGTCCTGGCCGACATCGACGAGTCGCGGACCATCATCTCGTCCATCTTCTCGACGTATTTCTTCAGACGAACCGTACCTGTTGTTGGAATGTCGATGTGAACCACCTCCCGTAGGAGGCAGCGGGTTGCGTCGTTGCCCCGGGCGAGCGCACGCCGAAACACACGCCCACCTGCTGGTCTGGCAGCGGTGTCGCTCCGGTCGGTGACCGGCGGCCCCGACGCGGGCAGCATTGTCAACCTGTCACCCTGGCCGCGACCACGGTGATGTTGTCGTGGCCGCCCTGGTCGATCGCGAAGTCGACGAGGTGGCGCGCGACGTCCAGCGCGGCGGCGTCGGGATCGAGATGGTTCACCAGTGAGGCAAGGACGTCCGGGCGGGACGAGTAGTTCCACAGGCCGTCGCTGCAGACGACCACAGTGGCCGGGGTCTCGATCGGGAAGGCGGCGGTGTGCGGGGTCACGTCCTCGGCATCGCCACCCAGCCAGCGCGTCAGGGTGTGCGCGCGCCGGTGGGTCTCCGCCTCCGAGGCGGGGATCAGCCCGGCCCGCGCGGCCTCGGCCGCCCAGGTGTCGTCCGCGGTGAGCCGCTCACACCAGCGGGGACCCAGGAGGTAGACGCGGCTGTCGCCGACCCACCCGACGGTGACCATCCCCGGGCCGTCCGCCGAGGGCTGGGTGATGATCGCGGCGGCGAAGGTGCAGGACGGGGCCATCCGGCCCTCGGCCGCACTGAGCTGGGCGATGGTGGCCTGGGCGGCTTCCACCGCGGTGTGCAGGGCGGCGTCGGCCTCGTCCGGGCCGAAGCCGCCGGAGATCCGCCGTGGCGCGGTTCGCGGCTCGTCGAACTCGGAGTACTCCTCCAGCACGTCGAGAACCTCGCTCGCGGCGCTTTTCGACGGTTCCTTGTAGGGGACCGCCTCGCCGGGCCCGTGGGCGCGCACAGCGTCCGCGAGGATGGCTGTGGCGGTGGCCGCCGCGGCCGCCGAGGCCTCGCCGGAGCCGGGAGTCGTCGAGACGCCGTCGCACACGACGGCGATGAGCGTGCCGTGGACGATCGCGACGCCCATCGCGTCCTCGTTCGTCGTGTGCCGGACCCCCCGGTCGCAGACGCCGGCCAGCGGCCCCAGATCGATCTCGCGGTGGTCCTCGTCGCCGCCGCTGACCGGTGCTCCGGCGAACGCGAAGCCGCACGCCTCGCAGTACCGTGCGTCGGTGTAGTTGGGCGCGGCACACACCGGGCAACGCATGATCTCGTCGTCGCCGGACTCGTCGCTCGGGGTGCCGTGCTGCGCCAGCAGCATCGTCGCGGCGTCGGAGTCCTCCGGGTAGCCGTCCTCGGTGAATCCGCCGCCGGAGTACCCGGAGCCGGGATAGGCCCCGGCCGGATACGACGACGACTCATACGCGCGCTCGGAGTATTCGCCGTGGTACTCGCTGTCACGATAGGTGCCGGGTTCCGGGGTGTAGCCGGCGCCCGGATACGCATCGCCCGGGTAGCTGTTCTCCGGGTACGAGTTCTCCGGGTAGCCGCCGCCCTCCCCGTAGGAGTTCTCGGAATAGTGCGCGGCCCTGAAACGGCCGGCTGAGTAGCCTTCCGCGGCCGGATCGTCCGGGTGAAACTCCGCCGAGCCATAGCCCTCGGCGTAACCCGCGGTGGGTGCCTCGTCGACGTGATAGCCGCTGGCGTGGCCGGCCTCTTCCGGATATCCGTCGCCAGGATGATGGCCGCCCGGACGAGCCGGAGGGTAGCCGTGCCCCGGGTAGCTGTGCCCGCTACGGGAGTTGAGGTCCATGGTCAGGCCACCGGCCGCTGCAGCGGCCCGCCAGTGACAGCGAGTCTGGGCGGTGTGCGCGGAGCCGTGTGGCGCGGAGCCATGTGGTTAGTGCCTCCTGCCCGTCCTGTGGGGACCGGATATATCACGTCGACCTGCTCAAATCCAAGGACGCCGAGATGAATAGTGGCATGATCCGTCAGATGCGTCGACGCCGATGATCGCGGTGCCCGCCTGGGTGTCAACGTCCGGCCGTCCTGCGTGGATTGTGGGGAGTCCTGTCCGCAGTACGCCCGCCATCCGTGTGCGCTCCGCAAGTGCCGCCACCTCCTGGGCCTTTTGGCTGGTGGGAGGGCTCTTCGGGGCCCTCGGCCAGGCCCGCGGGGCGCGCCGGCGCCCAGCTGGCGCCGGCACCTGCCGCGACCTCGCCGAGCGCCGAGGCCATGTGCGCGGCACCGGTGAACCGGCTCCCCGGGTCGGCGGCGGTGGCACGAAGGAGGAACCGGTGCAGCGGTGCGTGCCGAGCCAGCACCTGGTCGACCTCCTGCGTCGGAAGGGTGTATCGATATGTTGACGTTCGGTGCGGAAAATCGAGTGCCGCGGTGGCCAACAGCCTGCCGAGAGCGTAGAGGTCGGAGCCCACCGACGGGGGGCTCATGGCGAGCTCGGGGGCGTCGAATCCCGCCGTCACGTGGAACGCGCCGAGGTGGCGGCCTGCCGGGCGCAGCGACTGGAGGTCGACCAGCGTGACCTCCTCGCCGTTCCAGACCACGTTGCCCGGCGCCAGGTCGCAGAAGAGATAGCCACGCTCGTGGACGTACCGCAGCGCGGACAGCAGGCGCAGCGCCCCGGCGATCGCAGCCGGCACTGGCAGCGGCGCACTCGTGACGGCTCCGGCCTCCCGCCGGGAGCGGAGCAGCTGCGACAGCGACGGGCCGGCCACGAACCCCATCACCGCGAAATCCGTGCCGCCGTGGCAGACCTCGCCCAGCATCGGGACGATCGCCGGATGCCGCAGCGGTGGGTCGGGCGGCAGGCGCCGCGGCACGCGGCAGGCTCCGTGCCGGCCATCCGGGCGTGACCGCGCGCGCCGAAGGCTCTTCAGCACCACCTGCCGCCCCGCACGGCGGGTGCCGTCGGTGACGCCGGTGTGGCTGGTTCCCGGTGCGGCGGCGTCACCGGCGCGTTCGCCGGCCTCACCCAGGTCGACGGCCAGAAACACCCAGCCGGCCGGCCCGGGGCCGCCCGCGGCGAGGCAGTCGACGACGCGGTAGCCGCCGACGACGTCCCCGGACCGCAGCGGCGGTGAGAAGGAATAAGGCGTCCGGCATCGTGGGCAGAACCCGCTGGTTCGCGACCGCGGGCCGAAGCTCTCCCGGCCGGCGACGCGACCGACGGGGCCGGCGCACACCGGGCAGCGGGCGCCAGCCGCGCCGCGCACCGGGGCTGGGCCGGGGCCCGCCCAGGAGAAGCCGCCCACCTGCCCTCCAGACACGCGCCCGCCCATCCCACTGAGGATAGGTAGCAAGTCGCGGATTCGCGGAGCCTCTCGGTGAACTCGTGGGGTCCACCTGTGCATCGAGCGGTCCGGGACCACTCGATCGGGCCGGCCGTACCGCGCAACCGGTGTCGCCGGCGTCCGACAGCCGTCCGATAGCTGTCAGACAGTCAACGTCTTTCCCGACGTCCATGTCGATTTCGGCGCGCGCATCGCCGTGGGCAGTGCTGGTCGATGTGGGCATTGGTGATGGTGTCCGCCGCGTGGCGTGACACGGCCGGATACCGTTGGGGTACGGCTGTGTCGCGGCTGGCAGCAGGCAGCGCCCGGCACGGTCAGTTGATCAGTTGGCTCGCGGGGCGGGTCGACGGCCCGAACACGCGAGTTACGAGGTGGTCTGTGATGGCCGGTGGCCAGAGCCGGGGTGGCGGCGGAGTCGCCCGTGGCGGGCAGGGAGGCCGGGCCGCGAAGTCGGGTTCCCACCGCAAGGGTGCGGCGATCGGTAGCGGCGGGCAGCGCCGCAAAGGGCTGCAGGGCAAGGGCGCGACACCACCGGCCGAGCAGCGGACCGGTCATCCGGCGCAGCGCCGTGCCGCCGCCGCGGCTGCTGCGGCCGCCCGGGGCGGAGCAAGGCGTCCGAGTGCGCAGGGCCAGGCGGGGTCGTCGGCCGGCTCCGGCTCCGGCGCCGCCGCCGGCGGGAGCGGCGGCACCGGCGCCCACGGCGCGCGGCGCGGCGAGACCGACGAGTTCGTGGTCGGCCGCAACGCGGTGGTCGAGGCGCTGCGGGCAGGGGTGCCGGCGAGCTCCCTGCTGATCGCCGGCGGCCTCGAGTTCGACGAGCGGGTCGCCGACGCCCGCCGCCTCGCCGGCCGTGCCGGTCTCACCGTGGTCGACGTCGGGCGGGTCGAGCTCGACCGGCTCTGCCCGAACGCACCGCACCAGGGGCTCGCGCTCTCCGTCCCGCCTTTCGAGTACGCCCACCCGGATGACGTGCTTGCCGCCACCCAGTCCGCGGCGCCCGGCCTGGTCGTCGCGCTCGACGGCGTCACCGACCCGCGCAACCTCGGTGCCGTCGTCCGTTCGGCGGCGGCGTTCGGCGCGAACGGTGTCGTCGTTCCCGAGCGGCGCGCGGCGGGTATGACCGCGGCGGCGTGGAAGACGTCCGCGGGTGCGGCGGCGAGGCTGCCCGTCGCCCGAGCGGTGAACCTGACCCGTACCCTGCGGTCGTTCGCCGAGTCCGGCCTGTTCATCGTCGGCCTGGCGGCGGACGGGGAGGTCGACATCGACGATCTCCAGGTTGCCGCGGATCCGCTGGTTCTTGTGGTCGGTTCGGAGGGGCGCGGCCTCTCGCGGCTCGTCGGCGAGTGCTGCGACCTGAAGGTCCGGATCCCGATGGCCGGAGCTATGGAGTCGTTGAACGCCGGGGTCGCCACGGGCATCGCGCTCGCTGAGATCGCGCGCCGTCGTCGCCTGGCGGCGCCCGCCCCCTGAACCGGTCCCGCCGCGTTGCCCACGGTGGCCCGCGGTGGCCGGCTGCCCGCAGCAGCCCGCCGCGGTCGGCCCCGCCGTGCGCTGCACCGGCGCGGGGCCCGCTGTGCCGTCGTGGGCTGCGGGCTGCGGGCTGGCGGCGCACCATCGGAAGGGAACGCCGATGCGCGAGCGCTGCCGGCCGGGAGGTGTACGCCGTGAACGATGTTGTGACCGGCGGGGGGTGGGAGGTGCCAGTGGGCTCCGGACCGCCCGGGAAGGCTGACGACCGCGCATCCGGTGGGCACCCGGGTCCGGAAGGCCCGCAGACGCGGGATCACAACGACGAGATGAGGCGCGTCCTCGACCTCGCGCGTCGTCATCTGCGGACCGATGTCGCCTGGCTGGCCAGGTTCAGCGGCGACCACCAGGTCATCGATCTCGTCGCGGGCGACGGTGACCTGGTCGAGAGCCTGGTCGGGTACCGGGTCGACAAGGAGCAGACCTACTGCGCCCGAGTGCTGGACGGCCGTCTTCCCGCGGTGGTGCCCGACGCTCGAGCGGACAGCCGCACGGCCAACCTGCCGGTCACGCGTGATCTGGGCATCGGGTCCTATGTCGGCACACCTGTCCACCTGGACAACGGCGAGCTCTACGGCATGCTGTGCGCGCTGGGCACCGAGCCGGACCCGAACCTGGGCGAGCGGGACGTCCGTTTCCTGAGCCTGCTGGCCGACGTCCTCACCGACACGGTTTCCGCGATCCACCGCGGCCACGCCGATGACGATCATGTCCGGTCCGTGATCGGGGAGATCATCGATTCCGGTGGGCCGACGATGGTCTTCCAGGCGATGTTCGACCTGCCGACGCATGGGATCGTCGGTGCGGAGGCGCTGGCGCGCTTCCCCCGGTTCCCATCGCCTGACGGCCTGCGGACCGCGCCGGGAAGTGGGTCCAGCGGCGATCCCGGTGGGCGGCGCGACGACGGCGTCCTGTCGCCGGCCCATTGGTTCGAGCAGGCGACGTCGGTCGGCCTGGGCATCGATCTGGAGCTGGCGGCGATCCGTGCGGCCCTGGCGGAGCTGCCGCGCTTCCCACGCGGTCTGGCGCTCTCGGTGAACGCGTCGCCCGCGACCATCGCGTCCGGGCGGCTCATCGAGCTGATCGACGGCCCCAGCGCCGACCAGGTGGTCGTCGAGATCGCCGAGCGCGAGGGCAACCACGAGCTGCCGACGACGCTCGACCGCCTGCTGGAGCTGCGTGACCTCGGGACCCGGATCGCGGTGGACAACGTGGGCGTCGCCTATGCGAGCCTGCGGAGAATGGTGCAGTTCCTGCCGGACGTCGTGAAGATGGACCGCTGGCTTTCGATGAATGTCGGTTCCGACGCGGCCCGCCGGGCGCTGGTCGAGGCGCTTGTCCACTTCAGCCGGCAGATCGGTGCGACGCTGGTCGCCGAGGGTATCGAGACCGCGGACGAGCTGCGGGTGCTGTCCGCCGCCGGTGTGGACCAGGGGCAGGGCGAGTTCCTCAGCCCACCTGGACCGCTGCCACTTCCCGCCCATGGCCGCTGCGTGGCCGTGAAACACAGCCGACTGGCCGCCACGGCGATGACCTGAACGACGCCCACGGATTTCGGGAAATGCGAACTATCTGAAGAGCGGTACCTGCTTCGTCGGTTTCCGGCTTCTGTGGGGCGTGCGGCCGTGCCGCGCAGCGCCAGCATTCATGCCAATCGCGACAAGTCGGGCACCGAGTCGCTTGACGAACCGCAGGAAATGAGGATTTCGGTTGCTGCGGGCGCCAAAATCCGCACTTCTTGCTTGGGGGAAGTGGTGGCGGTGGTGGCGGCAGATCTTGGCTGGCGTGTGCAGGAAGACGTGGTAACTCTGGTTTCTGATGGGTCGAGATAATTGTCCCGGTGTGGTCTTTCGGAATTGTGATGGCTCTGCCGGCTTTTGTCATTGCCAGCGGAGGAGGTGCCCCTGCACAGTGTGGGCGTGAATATCTCGCGAAGGAATGGACGGACTTCTCGTGCGGCCCGCGCGACCCGGGCGGCCCGCGCGGCACCGTCACGGCCCGGCCGGCGCCGCCGGCGGATCCTGCTGGTTCCGGCGCTGATCAGTGGGTATGCCTGCCTCGCCGCCTGTCTGGAGCCGGCGGGCGGTCGGGCGCCGGGCGGTCAGAACGAGGGCTGGGAGATCACGGTCTACTACACGGCGGTGGAGAGATTTCACGAGGGGACGCCGCCGACCGTGGTCCGTGGCTGCCGCCAACGGGAGTGCTCCTTCGGTACCGATCTGCTCGGCACCTTTCCCGCCGGTTTCGTCCAGGCGGTGCGCGACGAGGGGACCGGTCGGATCACCAGTGCGCCACTCGCCGGATCCATGCTCAACTGGTCCTACGACACCGGATTCTGGCTGGACGACATTCCAAGCGACACCGCCGGCCGGGCACTGGTGCCGTTCCGAAGTGCCGCCGCCGATTCCTCCGTGCTGCCGGCCGGCACCACGTTCGTGATCGAGGAATGTGGTGTCGAGGAGGACGGATCCGAGATTGACCCGAGTGCGTGCGAGGTGTTGCGACGGACTTCCTGGGAGATCCGTGACGAGTTCACACCCGGGCTCGGCGGTGAACAGCATCTGGACCTGTACATCGGCGAGGAGAACATCCCGGACTTCACCGAGAAAAGCCCGCTCTATCTGACCGGAATCGGCGCGGGAATCCGTGTCACGGAGCCGCGGCAATCGCAGTAGAACACCAGGAGGCGCTGTAGCGGTGGCGGGCCGGCACGGGCACGGGAGCCCAGGGGAGCTCCCGTGCCCTGCCAGCGGTCCAGCGGTCCAGCGGTCCAGCGGTCCAGCGGATCAGACGGTCCGGCGGACCGGCCGGCCGGCCGGGATCAGACCGCGGAAGCGGCGATGAAGGTGTACCCGAGGGCCTTCACGCCCTCGACCGTCTGCCGCAGATAGTCGACCCCCAGATACGGGTGGTAGAACATGCTCGCGAAGCCGTCCCGGACGATCAGGTTGCGGCGCGCCGCGTCGACGAGGTCGGCGGGTAGTCGGGCGGGGTGGTTGTTGAACGCCTCCGGCTCCACGTTGCCGATGTTCTCCGGAATGATGAACGAACCGTAGATGTCGGTGACCGGGTAGGGGAAGAACTGGCCGCCGAACTTCGTGTGGTCGATGGTGCCGCCGGCCAGCTGGTTGCGGAAGTACAGCCCGCGGTCGTAGCGGCGCGGGAACTTCGCCTTCGCCGCGGCGTAGTCCGGCGCGGAGGCCGCGTAGTGCGGGAACTCGAAGACCGTCGGCACCGACAGCCCGGCGGCGGTGAACGCGGCGGCGGACCCGTCCATCCGGCCGGCGGCCCAGCTCTGGCTGTCACCGGGTACGGGGCCGTCGTAGACCACGTTGTCCTGGGCGTCGACATGGGCGCGGAAGAACTCGAAGTCGTCTGCGCTCGCACCGGAGTAGGGATTGGCGACGTTCGAGAACTGGTGCGTCCAGCCGTGCATGATCAGGGTTCCGCCGCGCTGGGTCATGTAGCGCAGTGCGGTGACGACGTCCGGGCGTGACGCGAGGGTGTAGTCCTGCGCCACGCCGTTGTTGTAGGTGCCGTTCGCGTCGACGTAGCGCGGGTAGACGGCGACCGAGAACGGAACGTTCACCGAGGAGAGGTAGTCGGCGATCGCGCGCAGCTCGGCCGGATCCGCGTCGGGCCCGACGTCCTCGATGCGCACCAGTGCCCGATGCCGGGTTGCTGTCTGCGGGGCCAGCGCGTCGAACAGGATGTCGGCGAAGGCGAGATAGCGGTCGGTCATGTCGGCGTAGGCGAACGGGATCTCGCCGATGTAGGTCAGGTTGTTCGAACGAAGTGCCCAGGGGAAGCGGGTACCGTTCGCGCGCACCGCCTCGGCCACCACCGTCGCCTTTGTCGTGTCGACGGTGCCGTAGTTCATGATCCCCGCGGCGTTGGTCGCGAGCCTGGTCAGATCGGTTCCCTTGTACCGGACCGCTCCGATCGACGTGGTGTCGAAGCCGGACCAGTTCCAGCCGTGGGTCGTCGCGAAGTTCGGCGCCTGCGCGGTGAGCTGCCAGATGTTGTCGTACATCCACAGCACCGGCCTGGTCCCGGCCAGGACGTCCGTCAGGAAGGCCGTGGGCACCTGCTCGTCGTAGGTCGATCCGATGTAGATCACAGCCGCGTACTGCGCCATCTGGCCGGCCGTGTACGACCTGACGGGCCGGGCCTGCCAGGTGCCGAAACGCGATGCCAGGTTCGCGGCCTGCATGGCGTACTGCTCGCCCAGCCATCCCCAGGTGCCGGTCGTGTCGTAGAGGATCAGCGTGCCCTGACCGGTCGCCGCCGCCGCGGCCAGGGGCGTTGCCGCCGTTGCCGCCGCGGCCGACGACCCGGTTGCCGGCGTGCCTGACGATCCGCTCGCCGCGCCGGCGATGGCGGCGTCGCCGCGGCCGGGGGGCACCGGGCGCGGAGCCCGGCGCGGTGGTGGTGTTCGTGGTGGCGCCGGCGGGGCGGGCAGCGTGCTGAGCCCCTTGTCGCCCGGATGTACCTGTGGGGTCGCGGCCCGGGCGTGGCGGGGTGGATGCGCCGGTGATCCGCCCTTGCCGCCGGCGGGTGCCGCGATGGCCGTGCCGGCTCCCACGGTGAGCGCGAGCAGGCCCGCCGCGGCGGCGGTCGCGGCCCCACGGGTACGCCGTCGGCGCCCGACCGAGCTTTGCTCCCCGCCGGTGTGGACGCCGGTGTGGACGCCGGTGTGGACGCCGGTGCCGGCACGGGCGCTGGTGCCGGCGCGGGCGCGGGCGCTGGTGCGGGCCGAGCTCCGTGCGCCGCGGCTGCCGGCGAAAAGCTGTGTCAGGCGGCTCACGCGCCGGCCTCCTTGAATCGTGCCGAAGCGCCGGCGGCGGTCTGCTCGGCCAGTACCGCGCTGGTTCCCGGCGCGATCACCTCCGAGTACGTCGGCTGGTGGGGAATCCGCAGCGGAATGTTGATGGCGCGGGCGCCGGGGATGAACGGGTCGGGCGCCGGTGTTCCGCACAGGCGGTGCTCGATCGCCGCGACGGCGCGGCTCGCGGCCTGCCCGTCGCCGTACGGGTTGACCGCCTCCGCCATGGCCGCGTAGGCGACGGGATCGTCCAGGAGCTGGCCGACGGCGGCGACGATCCGCTCCGTGTCGGTACCGACGAGGCGGGTGGTGCCCGCGCGCACACCTTCCGGCCGCTCGGTGTTCTCCCGCAGGACCAGCACCGGCTTGCCGAGGCTGGGGGCCTCCTCCTGCACCCCTCCGCTGTCGGTGACGATCACGGTCGCCGCCGCCATGAGGTGCGTGAACGCCGAGTAGTCGACCGGGTCCGCGACCAGCACGTTGGGCAGTCCCGCGATCGGCGGCAGCACGGCTTCCCGGACGGCCGGGTTGCGGTGGACCGGCAGCACGACCAGCAGCTCGGGCCGTTCGGTGGCCAGCCGGGCCAGCGCCGCGCCCACCTGGGCGAGCGGCTCGCCCCAGGACTCGCGGCGGTGCGCGGTGACGAGCACTATCTGACGTCTGCCGACCTCCGCGGGCTCGTCGAGCCCGGCCAGGCGGCGGACCTCGGCGAGCAGCGGGTCGTCGGGTGGTGGCGCCGCCGCCACGTGCAGCAGGGCGTCGATCACCGTGTTGCCGGTGACGAGAACCGACTCGGGACGGATGCCCTCCGCCAGCAGGTTGGCCCGGGCCGACGGGGTCGGTGCCAGGTGCAGCTCCGCCAGCTGGGCGGTCAGCCGCCGGTTGATCTCCTCCGGGAACGGTGACATCGGGTCGTCCGTGCGCAGCCCCGCTTCGAGGTGCATGACGGGCACGTTCTGGTAGAAGGCGGCGAGTGCGCCGGTGAACGCCGTGGTCGTGTCGCCCTGGACCACGACGGCATCCGGCCGCACCTCGGCCATCACGGCCTCAAGGCCGCCGAGCGCACGGGTGGTCACCCCGGACAGGGACTGCCGGTGCTGAAGGATCTCCAGGTCGTAGTCGGGGACCAGCCCGAACAGGTTGTTGACCTGGTCGAGCATCGTCCGGTGCTGCCCGGTGACGGCGAGCACGGGACGCAGTGACCTGGTTCGGCGAAGCTCGTGGACCACTGGCGCCATCTTGATCGCCTCGGGTCTCGTGCCGTATACGAGCAGCACCGTGTGACCGGTGGAGCGGTCGGCCACGATGAACCTCCCATACTTGATCTTCTATCGGTGGGTCGACTGTTGGTTGCTGGGACTGGCTGGTTGGTGCGGTGTCGCACCGGAGCGCCGGGCAGCTCAAGGCCGCCGGACGACCCGGTCGAATCAGGACGGCTGCCCGTCGGGCGGCCGTAGCTCGCGCGCGGCGGTTCGGCGGAACTCGACGACGGCGTCCTCGCAGTACAGGCCGATCGAGCCGGCGAGATACGGGCGCTCGGTGTCCTGCATCCGCACGGTCGGGACGCCGTCCACCGACACCGCCATCGAGTCCCCGGCGTGGACCACGTCGACGGTGTGCCAGCTGCCCAACGTGCTGCGCGGTGACGGTCCGCTCGCCAGGAACCGCTGGCCGCCGGGATAGGCGGGGTCCTGCTTGCTGAGCTCCCAGCCGTTCGGTTTCAACACGAAGGCGTAGAAGTGCTGCGGGTCGGTGTAGTTCCACAGCACCCAGCCGACCTCCCAGGGGGCCGGCGAATCCTGGCGCAGCTGCTGGACGGTCCGGACCTGCGTGGAGAAGCGCACGTTGCGGTACGTCTCGGCACTGACGACGAGGCCGGCATGGGTGTGGTCGGGACCCTCCGCCGCCCGCGGGGAGAGCGTGATGACCAGGCCGTCGTCCGCCGCGTGCGCGGTCGTGTGCCCGTAGCCGTCGAAGATCGCGAGCCAGGGGCCGTGCGCCGATCCGTCCCGCCAGCGGGTGGGGCGTCCGTCCGAGCTGAGCTGGATGATCGCCCACACCCCGGACATCGCGGCGATGGCTCCCAGAAGCAGCAGGAGCAGTATCTGGAACGGATGCCGGTACCTGGCTGACCGCTCCGCCCGGCCGACCAGAACGCGATCACTCCGGTGGTAGGGGTGATGCCCACTGCTCACCCTCGGTGTCCGTCCGAGGCTGCGGGCATCGGCGTGCGGATGTCGGCACGGGGCTGCTCGGGTGTGCGGGCGGTCTTGTGCCAGCTGGTGCGGCGACCGACGACCCGGGCGAGTGCCCACCAGCCGGCCACGAACCACACCAGCGCATACAGCATGTAAAGGTGCACGTAACCGGCCAGCCGCAGCATGCCGACACCGGTCAGCGGCTCACGTGACCGGTAGATCAGCCCGCAGACCAACGCCGGGCCCGCGGCCATCAGGTACGCGCCGAGGAAGTAGCGCGCGTCCGGCGCGGGGCCGCCGGCGAACCAGCTCGTGAGCACCGCCACCGTGCTCAGCACGAAGGCGGCGGTCAGCAGCGACGCCAGCAGGATCAGCAGCGGGCTGGACAGATGGAACAGCATGTCCGGCAGGGCGCGCGCCCGCGCCTGGCGCAGCACCCTGGGCATCAGCGTCCAGGACTGCAGATGGCCCTGGAACCAGCGGGAACGTTGCCGAAGCAGCCGGCCCAGCCGGACGACACCCTGCTGATGGACGTCGGCCTGCGGGCAGAACTGGTTGCGCCAGCCGGCGAGCAGCAGGCGCACGCCGAGATCGAGATCCTCGGTGAGGCTGTGCGACCACGGGGATCCGCCCAGCGACCGCAGGGCCGACAGCCGGACGAACTGGCCGTTGCCACCGAGACCCACGTTGTCGAGCTGGCCCCGGCCGCGCTGGAAGACGTCCGTGTAGATGACGAACTCCATGTCCTGCAGCCGTGCCAGCAGGCTGGTGCCCCGGTTGTTGATGCGGACGCCGGTCTGCACCCCGGCGGTTCGGGGGTCGGCGAAGTACGGGGCGACGGCCTCCACGGTGTGCGGGTCGAGGCGCCCGTCCGCGTCGACCACGGCGATGATCACATCGCTGGGGTCGCGGGCGAGGATCTCCGCGCGGGTCGCCAGATCCCCCATCGCCGCGTTGAGCGCGGCGCCCTTTCCCTTACGGGCATGCGGTGGCGTGCGGCGCAGCAGCCACACCCTGTCGTCGGGCACATCGAGCACCAGCTGGGACGTCCGGTCGTCGGAGCCGTCGTCCACGACGAGGACCCGCCGGTTCGTGGCGGGGGACTGCAGGAGCCGTGCCAGGCTCGGCCCGATCACGGCCTCCTCGTTGAGGCACGGCATCACGAAGACGAAGAAGAGGCCGTCGGGCGGCGTTCCGGTCCAGGCGCGATGGACCCGGGCGAGCACCAGCATCACGCAGAGGTAGAGCATGCCCAGGATGATCATGACGGCGGCGAGCAGCCGGGCGCCGCCGCCGTCGGGATCCAGCAGGTTCACGCGGCCGCGTCGGGGCCAGGCCGGGACGGCCGCCTACCCACCCGCAGCAGGAGGGCGACCAGGACTCCGAGCAGGCCTGCGCACGCGTACAGCAGGAAGCCCAGCCCCACCACGCCCGTCAGCAGGCCCGAGAGCAGGTCGAGCACGGCGGTCGCATGGTCGGTCGACGCCTGGTGGGTGATCGGGACAGCCACGTCACCCGCTCCGGCCTGGAACGGGTGAACGGGACCAAGCCCCGGGCGGGCCAGTGCCGCGCCTGGGGGCAGGGTGACGTACATGGATCCTCCGAGCGAGTTCAGGCCCACCGCGCCGCGGTTTGGGCAGGCCGCGGCACGGCGGTGAGGTGGCCGTTGGTCGCGGACCAGCGGCGTCCCACGCCGTGGCTCGGCGAGCCATGGCATGGGCGTGGCGGAGCTGTTCCTCGGCAGGCCGTGACGGGGCGCCTTGGAACAGACCTCGGAAGCAACTGCCGCGGAGCAGGCTGGAACCGGCGCACCTGGGTTTTGGCGGCGAAAGGACCTGCTGGACCCAGGGGTGCGGATGACGGCGGCCAGCGTGCGTTGTCGGCAGGATTAGCCGGGTACGGAGACCCGGGCTGAGGTGGCCGTGCCTGAGATCAGGTGCTCACTGATCCTTCACCGTCTCACGGTGCATGATCAGGTGTGCCGCAGGCCCGAGTCGACGATGGAAAGGACTCACAGTTCCCGGTTCTCGGAAAGATGTGTGGGCGGCCGCCAGGGATGCGCGGCCCGATGACCTGGACTGGTGGTGGTTCTCAGCATTCGGTGGCTCGGCGCGATAATCTCGTCCGTGGTATGACGATTGCCGTGCCTGACATCGTCTCCCGCCCGCGGAGCTCTCTGGCAGGAGGCAACGCCGAGGCGGGTGGTTATCGCCGGGATGTGTGGGCGGCGAGGATGGCTGATGCGGCGCCAGGCGGCCGGCTCGATGGAGCGGCTGCGGCCTGCGCATCACGCGATGCGACCCGTGTGACCTGCGCCGCCGCGGCGCAGACGGGTCCTGCGGGCGTGACCGGCGTGACGTCGCCGGGATATTTTTGCCGCCCGTCGGCTTTTGCTTGCTCAGATCTTCCCCCCCATGGAGCCGTGCCTCCCCGGGACTGCAGGACGGTCGACTGTGGACGACGGCCTGCGGTCTCGCTGAATCCTTAGTGGATCAGGGCGGGAGGGCGCCCCGTGCCTTGCGTGTTCGACTTCATTCTTGCACGTTGTGCGACCGCAGTGGTGGAGGTACTCGACTTTTCTTGTCGGCGCCACTCGCATGACACGATGTGGTCTCGTGAGATTCAAATCTGATGAATATAGATAATTTTAGATGGGTGCTTCTGCTGGGTATTCCTGGTGTCGGGCCGGTCAGTCCCCGGTGGCGCCTGGCCAGCTCTGAGCCCAGTTCTCTCGGCGCTCGGTAGAACCTCAGGCACCTCAGCATGAACGGCATTGCGATCGGGCTGGATCGGTATTCGCCGATCGTGGGTGACCGGGGCCGGTGGCCGTGCGGGCCGGGTTGGGCGGGACTGCCGCGCCGGCTGCTCCCAACCCGGCATCCGGGGGCATCGGGAGCATTCCGTCACCGCGTGGCCCGGCTCCGTGGGCACCTGCGGCGACACCCTGGGCCGGGTCGCCATGAATCGTGGTCTCGTGATCTCGGATCGCGGCGGAACGGACGTCGCCCGCTCCGCCGGAATGAACCCCGGATGCCGTGACTGTTCACCGGGAGGCGCACAGCGAGGAGTGTTGAATCGGAGTGTTTCCATAGTGACGTGTCGCTGGCGGTTATCGGTCGACTCTTGACGAGGGCCGGGAACCACGCTTCTCTGCGTTCCGGGGGACGAACCGGACGCGGCTCGCCACCCCCTGCCATTCCGGCAGACTTGCCAGCGCAACGCTGGTCAGCGAGCGGCGGCGCCGACCCGCCCGGGGCGAGTTCGCCGTGCCGCCCGATCGAAAGGAGCGCCCGTGGCCGGTCCCGTCGACGCGGGCGCCGGAGCCGGCGCGAGCATGGAGACCGGCGGGAGCAGGGGTGCCGGCGGGAGCGTGGGCCTGGGCACGGGTGCCGGCGTGCGCGTGCACGCCGACGGTGCTGAGCGTGCGGGCACGGGCACCCGCGCTGCCGGGCGCGCGGGCACCGGCGCGGCCGCGGAGCCTGTCCTGGCGCTGGACGTCCGTTCCTGGCGGCGCGTGCTGTTCCTGCTTCTGGATCTTCCGCTGGGGCTGGTCGGGTTCGTCTTCGTCGTCACGTGGTTCTCCCTCGCGCTGGGCCTGGCCATCACCGTCATCGGCCTGCCGTTGCTCCGAATCGGGCTGGTCGTCACCCGAGCGCTCGGCACGGTCGAGCGGGCGCGTGCCCGGGTGCTGCTGGGGCTGCACATCCCGGCGGCGTCCCGGCCGGCGCCACCGCCGCCCGGCTCGATGGCGCGCCTGTGGGCCGCGGTGGCGGATCCGGTCGGCTGGCGGCATGTTCTGTACTTCTTCGTCCGCCTGCCCTGGGCGATCATCACGTTCGTCGTGACGCTGGTGTTGCTTCTGGTCGCATGGCCGGTGCTGCCCGTGGTGACACGGGCCCTCGGCGCCGTGGACAAGGCCATGATCTCCGCGCTGCTGTCGCCGTCCGACCGGATGGAACGCCGGATCCGGGAGCTGGAGGCGGGTCGGGGCACCGTCGTCGACACGGCTGCCGCCGATCTGCGCCGCATCGAGCGAGACCTGCACGACGGCGCGCAGGCGCGGCTGGTCGCACTCGCCATGGGGCTGGGGATGGCGCGGGAGAAGCTCACGGAGGACCCCGAGGCCGCGGCGACGATGGTCGAGCAGGCCCATGACGAGGTGAAGCTGGCACTGCGCGAGCTGCGGGATCTCGCCCGCGGGATCCATCCCGCGATCCTGACCGACCGCGGCCTGCCGGCGGCGGTTGCCTCGCTCGGCGCGCGGTGCACCGTTCCGGTGAAGGTCACGGTCGAGTTGGCGCGGCGGCCGGCCCCGGCGATCGAGGGCATCGTCTACTTCACCGCGGCGGAGCTGGTCACGAACATCAGCAAGCACAGCCAGGCGGTCTCGGCGGCTGTCGACCTGCGCCGGGTCGGGGGCCGACTGCGGATGGTGGTGACCGACGACGGCCGGGGCGGGGCGCGGGTCGGCTCCGGGAGCGGGCTCGCGGGGCTGGCGGAACGACTGGGCGCGATCGATGGCACCCTGCTCGTGCACAGCCCGGACGGTGGGCCGACGCGCGTCGAGGCGGCGGTGCCCTGGCGGGATCGGGAACCGTCGGGGCTATAAGCCGCCGCACGACCCCCGGCCGGCCGAATTCGAATCTCTTTCCGGCCGCTCCGGCGGGCCCCGAAAAGCCCGCCGGAGCGGCCGGGCGGTGATTCCTGCCGGGGCACCAGAAGGCGGGCGAGTAACGATCGAGTTACCGGCCGGTGCACGGACCGGGCTGTGTGACGCGGCCCGCTGCGGCCGTCCGCAACCTTTTGACGTGGGCGGACGTCCACTGACTGAGCCCCGATGTGCTGGCGTTGGTGACCGTTGGAGTGATGGTCGCGCAAGCGGGATTCGGAACAGATCTGCCTTTGAATACACCATGCAAGACCATGACAACGCAAATGATCGATCATCTTTGCGTGCACGTTGTGGTGTAGCGGGAATCTCCCGGTAATTTCCCGCGAAGCCATTGAAGAGTCCTCGGAGCTGTTATAGCTTGCCGTAACCAGTCGTAATCGGTGCGTCAGTGCAGTGTCGTGTCTGGCGCGTGCCGCAATTTCCGGTAAATCCAGCGGAGTGTTTCCGGGACGTGTCTGGAATGTTCGTTGCCGGTGCCGCCAGGAGACGGGAAGGGGTGTAGATGCGCCTGTCCGAACTCGGATTCGATGGACTGGATGAATTCTCAGACGAGGTGTGGCGGGCGGTGGCACGCCACCCATACAGCGGGGTCGACCTGCTGGCCGAATGGCTGCGCCGGCCGGAGCCGATCGTCCAGGCGGAGATGGAGCGGCTGGTAGAGGCCGGTCTCGTCCGTCAGGTCGGGCACCAGTGGGAGCCTCAGGATCCGGCGCGCGTGTTGCAGGCACGGCACGCGGTACGTGAGGCGGCGCTGGTGGCCGAACGAGCCCGAATGGCGGATGAACGGGCCCAGCTCTACCGTTCGGGGCTCTTCGGGGACTACGTCGCCGGCCGCCGCAGAGCGGGGACGAATGCCGGCATCCAGGTTCTCGCCCGCGATGAGATCTTCCCGCGAATGGCCGAGCTCACCGGAAAGTCCACGCAGTCCATCCGATTTCTGCTCAGTGGTCCACCGCCGCCCGGCCTCGGTGGGGACGTCCCGGATCTGCTGGTCCCGGCCGCGGGCCGGGGAGTGCACATCGCCAGCGTCTGGACGCCCGGTGCGGTCACGGTGGCCAGGCGGCGAAACGCCGGGCGGCGGCTGCCGCCCATCGGTCAGGTGTATGTGGCACCCGCGTTGCCGATGCGGGCGATCGTCTGGGACGCCACCGCTGCCCTGGTTCCCGTGCGGGACGACGATCTCGACGACGGCGCGTTCGCGGTGGTCGCGCCGACGCTCGTCCTGGCGGTCGCCGACATGGTGACCCGCACCCAGCGGGCGGCCGCTGTCCGCGGCAGTGCGGAGGTGGTCGTCGACGAACCGGCGACGATGCGCCGCCAGCGAGCACTGCTGCGCCTGCTCGACATGGGGCTGGACGACAGCCGGGCTGCCCGGGAGCTGGGGGTCTCCGATCGCACCGTGAAGCGTGACGTGGCCGAGCTGTGCCAGCGCTTCGGTGTCCTGAGCAGGTTCCAGCTCGGTGCCGCCGCCGCCCGGTCCGGATATCTGTCCAGGGGCGGCCGGGGCGCGGAGCAGGGTGGCACCGCTGTCCCGTCAGCCGTGGGCGTCCCGTCAGGCGTCTCATCAGGCGTTCCGTCAGGCGTTCCTTCGGCCGTTCCGCCAGTCGCGCCGCCGGCCGCTGCGATCCCGTCGACGGCCCCTGCCGCCGGCAGTCGAACGGTTGGAATGGCATGAACAGGACACGACGTCCCTTAAGCGTCACATGATTACTCTTCCGGTCAACCGTCAACCACGACTACCGTCCTGCTCGCCGACGGGATCGAGATAGCTGCTCAGAGTTGCTCCGGCGTGGTGGATGTACTCGGCACGCGGCCGTGGAGCCACCCAGAGCGCTGACGGCTGGGCGTGGCGTGTCCCCTCCCTGCCACGCCCCGGTCCCGTCGGGTGACTTGACGTCCGGCGGACCCCGCGTCCCGACGAGAGGTGGCGGAGTGCGGAACTGGCCCATTCGCTACAAGATCACCGTGGTGCTGCTCCTGCCACTGCTTGCTCTGGTCGGCTTCGGTGGCTGGGTCGTCTCCGGTCAGCTCGCCGCGCAGCGGGCGAGCGAGCAGACGCGCACGGCGGCCCGGTTCCTCATCCACGTCAACGATCTTGTGTATGCCCTGCAGACGGAGCGGTACGCCGTCTCCAGCCTGGTGGGCTCCGGGTACCGGGAACGAGACTTCGCGGTCCGTTCGACGAACGCGCGAGGCCCCGTCGACGAGGCGATCACGACCGTCACGAAGACCGCCGCGGAGCTGCCCGCCGGCCCGCGCAACCAGGTCCGGGACGCGGTCGCCGCGGCCCAGGGCCAGATGGGGGGCCTGGCGACCGTGCGCGCCGGGGTCGACGCGCAGACCCTTCAGCCCGGCCCGGGGACCGTCACCTACAACCAGATGATCTCCGGCTGGCTGGACGTCGGAGCCGCCATGGTCGGCATCGGCAGCGAGGACACGGACGTCGTGCGGGTCGCGACCGCGCTGTCCGCGATCTCCCGGGTGGGTGAGTCGATCAGCCAGCAGTACGGGTACGTCTCGTCGGCGGCCGTGCTCGGCACCGCGGTGCCCGACAGGGTCACCCGGGTCCAGTCGGCGATCGGTACGGAGACCGCCTGGATGACCCAGTTCCGGCTGTCCGCCACCGCAGCCGAGGTGGCCCTCTACGACAAGCTGGTCGGCCCCACCCAGGCGGCGGTGACCGAGCTGCGCGACAAGGTGCTGCACGGCCAGCGGATCGACTTCAGCGCCTGGGCGGCGGCGAGCGGGGCGAAGTCCGAGCAGGTCCGCGCGGTCCAGCGGCAGGTTGTCGAGGAGCTGGAGCATCGCAGCGGGACGCTGGCCGACGCGGCGCTGCGCCAGGCCGCGCTGTCCGGTCTGCTCGCGGCCGGTGTCCTCGCGTTGTCCGTCGCGGTGTCCGTCGGTGTCGCCAGCCGGATCGTCGGCGGGCTGCGCAACCTGCGCACCGGCGCGCTCGACGTCGCCCAGCGCCGACTGCCGGAGGTCACCTCGAAGCTACGGCAGGGCCAGCCCGTGGACCTTGAGGCGGAGCCAGCGGCCTTCCCGACCGCGGGCGGCGACGAGATCGGTGACGTCGCGCGCGCCTTCAACGTCACCTACTCGTCCGCCGTCACGGCGGCCTACGAGGTCGCCGAGGGCCGCAGCGTCGGCGCCATCCTGCAGACGCTGGCGCGGCGCACCCAGGGCCTCATCCAGCGCCAGCTCCGGCTGATCGACGAACTGGAGCGCGACCAGCAGGACGGCGAGATCCTGACCAAGCTGTTCGGCGTCGACCACCAGGCCACCAGAATGCGGCGGCTGGCCGAAAGCCTCATCGTGCTCTCCGGCGGCCAGCCGGGACGCACCTTCCGCGGCCCGGTCCGGCTGGTCCAGGTGCTGCGGGCGGCGGTCAGCGAGGTCGAGGACTACACCCGGGTCCATGTGCACCTGCCGACGTCCGATGTCGAGATCGTCGGCTCCGCCGTCGGTGACCTCACCCACATGCTCGCCGAGCTCATCGAGAACGCCACCGCCTTCTCCCCGCCCGACACGCCGGTGACGGTGCAGGCCAGCCGGGTTGGCCAGGGCTGGACGGTGGAGATCGAGGACCGCGGGGTCGGCCTCGACGACGAGATGTACGCCGCGACCAACCACCGCATGGCGAACCCGCCGCCGTTCGAGGCCTCGACGCACGGCAGCCAGATCGGTCTGTTCGTCGTCGCGCGCCTCGCCGCCCGGCACCGGATCGCGGTGCGTTTCAAGCCCAGCGTCTACGGCGGTGTGCACGTGGTCACGATCATTCCCGCGGGTCTCATCCACACCGAGGTCGCCCACCAGACCGCGATGCTTCCGGCGGGCAGGGCGGGCGGCACGGGTGGTACCGGTGGTACCGGCGGTGGTCCGGACGACCCGGGGCGGCGCAGGCCGGAACTGGGCCCGGGCGGCGGTCCCGGTGGAGATCGCGGCAATGGTGGCGGCAGGCATACGCCCACCGAGGAGTTCGCGCTGCCCGTCGGGACGGGAACAGCGCCCCACCCGGTCGGTGCGCGGGCCGGCAGCGGCATCGGTGTCGATCTGACCGGCGACGCGGACGGCCGTTCGAGCCGCTCCGGGGACACCGTCCGCATGGGCCGGGGCGGTGACAACGGGCACGGCGACAGCTATGGACGTCCCGACGGGTTCGGGGCGGACGTGCGCCTCGGCGGGTTCGCCGACTCGACCCACGGGGCATACGCCGCTCACAGCGATCACGGGGCCAACGGGGCCGGCGAGGCAGGCATGTACGGCACCCGCGACTTCGCCGAGGGCGCTCGGGGCTCGGCCGGTTCCGGTGCGGCCGCCCGGTCCGGTGCGGCGCCCGGTTTCGACCCGCTCGCGGCGGGGGCCGGCGCACCGCTGGGCTCCGGGGGGCCGGGCGGGCACGGCGGCAGTGGGGGGAATGGCGGCAGCGGCGGGTATGGCGGGAATGGCGGCCAGGACGGATACGGCAGGCACGGCGGAAACGGCAGGCCGGGCGGTTACAGCGGCCAAGACGGCAGCGGGGGCAGCGGCAGCGGCGGCGGCCGGCGTAGCGGGTACGGCGAGTACGGCGGATACAGCGATTCGAGGGTGCCACCGGACGACGTCCGGCCGGTGCGCCTGGATCCGGCCCTGGACCCGTCCTCGCGTCGCGGCGGCGAAGGACGTACGCCCGGCGTGGCTGCCCACAGCGCCATGGACCTGGCCGACAGCGGCGTCTTCGACCCCCTGTTCGGACCGCTGCGGGGCAGCGACGGCGCGGCCGCGACCGTGCCGGGCGGCACGGGAGGCGCCGGGGGCCATCCACGGCTTGAGGATCTGCCGCGCCGCCGCCGCGGGGCGCATCTCGCCGAGAGCCTGCGCTCGGAACCCGACGCGGAGCAGCCGGCCCGCCGCACCGCCCGCCCGCCCGACCCCGAGGCCGCCCGCGCGCTCGCCCAGGGCTTCACCAGCGCATTCGAACGCGGAATGCGTGACGCCGACGACCTCGACGGGAGATAAGCGATGCACCGACAGCCCGACCTCTCCTTTCTGCTCGATCGCCTGCGCGAGACCGTTCCCGACATCCTGTGCGCGGTTGTCCTGTCCGCGGACGGACTGCTGCTCGCCACGTCGAGCGGGATCGAACGCACGGCGGCCGACCAGCTCGCCGCGGTCGCGTCCGGCTTCGACGCACTGGCCCGCGGCGCCGCTCGCCAGCATGGCTGGGGCCAGGTCAACAAGACGATGGTCGACATGGAGAACGGCTACCTGTTCATCACCGCTGTCGGCCACAGCGCCTGCCTCGCCGTCTCCAGCACCGCCGACGCCGACGTCGGCCAGATCGCCTACGAGATGGCGCACCTGGTTAGCAGGGCCGGCCGGTTCCTGACCCCGGAGCTTCGCAGCCAGATGCGGGCGGCCCTGCCGTCCTGAGTCGACCTGGACCGCGTGCAAGCGGGGGAGGGAGGTAGACGGTGCCCGAGGACTGGTCCGGGTCGCCGGCGCCGGGCGAGCACTGGGACGACGCCGAGGCGTTCGTCCGCCCCTACGCGGTGACCCGAGGACGCACGACGCCGGCGGTGCCGCTGGAGCTCGTCGCGCTCGTCGCGACCACCGACGGCGGCATGGCGGCGATCCGGCGGCGCGGCCGGCTCGCGCCCGAGGAACACGACATCGCGATCCTGTGCATGCGAATTCACTCGATCGCCGAGATCTCCGCCCGTCTGAAACTGCCGTTGATGGTGGTGCGGGTACTCATCGACGACATGGCGCGGGGCGGAATGGTCTCCGTCCACCGCCCCGAACATCCTGATCGACCCAGCCCGGAGCTCCTACGGAGGGTTCTGCATGGTCTCACCACTCTCTAGACGCGCACCCACCGCGGTGAAGGTGCTCGTCGCCGGTGGCTTCGGAGTTGGCAAGACGACGTTCGTCGGGTCGGTGAGCGAGATCGAGCCGCTCACCACCGAGGCGGCGATGACCAGCGCCAGCGTCGGCGTCGACGACACCAGCGCGGTGAACAGGAAGACGACCACCACCGTGGCCATGGACTTCGGTCGCCTCACGCTCAGCAACAACATCATCCTGTATCTGTTCGGTACTCCCGGCCAGGACCGGTTCTGGTTCATGTGGGACGAGCTCGTCCGGGGCGCGATCGGCGCGGTGGTGCTGGTCGACACCCGCCGCATGGCCGACTCGTTTCCCGCCATCGACTTCTTCGAGAACCGCCAGGTGCCGTTCCTGGTCGCGGTCAACCGCTTCGAGGCGAACTCCCATGAATACCCGCTCCCAATGGTCCGTGATGCCGCCGACCTCGCTCCGCACCGACCGGTGATGTACTGCGACGCCAGGCGCCCGGACAGTGCGCAGACGACGCTCGTCCATCTCGTGCGCCATGCCCTGGAACTTGCCCTTACCGGAGAACCACTGGATGGTCCGTGACCGGCCGGGCTCGGCGGTGACGATCAGCTCGGGGGGATCTCAGGAGGCCGTGATGTCAAGCCACAACCTCGACCTGCCCCGGCCGCGTGGCCGAGTGCCCGGAATCGAGATGGAGGTCTATGTCGACTGGGAGGACCAGATCGAGGTCGAGGACCCGCCGAACAGCCGGCGCCCCGCGGTCATGGTGCGCATGCCGGCCTATGTCGCCGGCGGGCTCTCCCACGAGCTGCACAGCCTGGAGACGATCCGCGGCGCGATCGGCGGTGACTGCAGCGAATGGGCCCAGGTGGCTCGGGCGCTGCTGGCCGCGGCCCGGATGGCGGCTGGCTCGGACCGGCATCCCGAGCTGGCTGATCTGCCGGTGGCGCCGTTCGCGGCCGGCTCGGACCGGCACCCCGAGCTCGCCGACCTCGCCGATCGGCCGCCGGCGCCGTTCGCGGCCGGCTACCAGCGGATGGTGCCGGTGGACGGGTCCGTTCCCGGAGAATGCGCGTGACTCTGCTGCTGTTGACGGCCGAGGCCGGGACGGTGTTCGGCGTGACGGTCTGGGTGCTGCTCCGGATCTGGGCCCGAACGCGGGACATCAGCCTGGCCGACGTCGACTTCTACGACCCGTTGGCAGAAACCGGCCACCCGTTGGCAGGAACCGGCCAGGAATGCGGAACCGGCATGATTCCCGCCGCAATCACCACCACCTTCAGCGAACCCGCCGGCAGTCGGCGCCCCGGTAGCACCGACACGGCGGCGGACGGATCGGGTCAACTGGGGCGAATACGACTGCCACGAAGTCCGTCGGCCGGTCCGTGGGTGATGGACGAGAACGGCGTGGCGGGATTTGCGCGTTCTCCGCTCGGCGCGGTCATCGGCGCCGTGAACATCGCCTTCCAGGTCATTGGCATGGACGGTGTGATCACCACCTGTCGGCGGATCGCCACCCAGCAACAGGGCGCTGACCTGCGTGAATGTTCCGCGGATGAGCCCAGGAGCGGTTCCGGTCACTGGCCGGCGGCCGAGTCCGGTTCAGGACCCGATCCGCGTCGGCGGGGCAACCAGGTGAACGGCTCCGACGGTAAAGAGGATCACGGGTCGACCGGGCGAGCGGTCGGCAATCTTACCCGTCGCACCTATGAACAAATTGAGATCACCGGATGGAAGCTTGAGAGCTATTCATCGGGGAACGCGACGGTACGGTATGTTCTCACCCGGTTCGGGGGCGGCGATGACGTCGTCTCGGTGACGATGCGGGTCGAGGTGAACTGGGCCGATGGCGACTGGCGGGTCGTCGCTCCGCCTACGGGGGAGTGGTTCGACGCGTTCAGTGCGGACGGCGATATGTCCGGTTTCATTCTCTTTCCCGCACACGTTACGTCGCTGTCGTCGCCGCGCCGCTGACAGGCGGGTCCTGCCAGCCGTGGAGTTGGGGGTTCGTGCCCGCACAGGCCGACACGAACCCCCAACACCACGGACGGGGGGCTGGAGTCCCACATCTGTCGCGGGGTGCGAACGCGTGCATGGCGCCGCCTGAGCGTGCACGTCTGAAAGCCCCCGACATCTTCGCGCCAGGTCCGGGTGTTCAGGCGCCTCGATGCTGACGGCAACAAAGGAGCACATGAATGTTGAGATCGTCCGTCCGCCGCGCTTCCGCGCGCGCGACGCTGATCCTCGCGGCGCTGGCGAGCATGCTCGCCCTTACGGTCGGCGCGGCGCCGGTGGCCGGGGCGTCCGCTTCGGTGTACTACCTGCCGGTCGGCTGCTGGTCGGGCACCGCCACCACGGCCCTCGGCGCGACCGAGTCGGTTGAGTCGCACTTCTACCTCAACGGCAAGTTCGAGGTCTCCACGCCCACCGGCGACTTCACGGGCAGCTGGAAGTCCACCGGCCCGCGCACCTTCACCTACGGGTTCGTCCGGACCCTGCCCGGCCCCGGCGGCGTGGTGATCGGCACCATCGACATCAAGCACTCGGCCACCTTCACCGCGTGGAACACGTACACCTCCACCGGGACGGCCACTGCCTACGACCTGAACGGCAACGTCCTGTTCTCCGGCCCGGTCAGCTCCACCGGAACGCGCACCTTCTAAGCGGCACCACGCACTAAGCGGCACCACGCACCCGGCGGCCTTACTGGCCGCGAAGAGCAGCCCGACCGGCCGCATCCGACCCAACGGCGAGACCCGCCGATCCGGCCGGACGCGTCAACCGGATCGGTCGACCAGAGCGGTCGGTCGGGCCTCTCAGGTGCCCGCGATGCCAGACAGTCACGACACCCAGGAGCCCCGGTCCGCCGAACTCCCGGATTGATGCGCTTTCCTCCCCTACTGTGATCTTCGGTGGGAGGGGGAAAATTCATGAATCACGCCGCTCTGTTCTCCGCGGTGTTCATCGCGTTATTTGTCGGTCATCACCTTGGTGACCACGTCGCGCAGACCGACTGGCAGGCAGCCCGCAAGCACGGATCCGGCTGGGCCGCCGCCCGGGCGATGATCGGCCACCTGTTCAACTATCACCTGTGTATCGGCGCCGCGCTGCTCGGTCTTGTCGTGATCGACGTGCCGCTGCGGCCGGCCGGCATCGTGGTGGCGCTGATCTGGTCCGTCCTCACGCATGGATTCATCGACCGCCGGTGGCCGGTACGCGTGCTGCTCCAGCGAGGGCGGTCGCCCCTTTTCGCCGAGAGCACCAGCAGCGGCGTGAACGGAATCTACCTCGCCGACCAGTCGCTGCATATCGGCTGCCTGTTCGTCGGAGCGCTGCTGGTGTCCGCGCTGAGCTGATCCGCTTTCAGGAATCCCGACCTTTGGCGCCGATGAAGAGGTGGTATTCCCCGACGACCCCGTCGCCCGGTGCCGGGGGCATGACCTGACCGAAAGCCGCCTGGTCGCAGGTGAGGCGCTGCAGCACCGCCGAGGTCACGATTTTCGTGCCTGGGGAGAGCGCCTGCAGCGTGCGGCAGGTACTGCTCACCAGCGGCCCGGCCAGCCCGAAATCCGGGACGAACAGATCGCCGTGCGCGATGACGGCGCTGAAGGCGAACGGCGGCTGTCCGGCCTCGTCGGCCTCGCCAGGTTGGTCGGGCTGGTCAGGTTGGTTGGTCCGCGCCGTGGTCGGCGGATCTGCCGGGAGGCGGGAGAGCCGGTCGAGCGCGATGAGAAAGGCCGCCGCGTCGTCAGCGTTGTCGTGGGTCGCGAGGATGTTGTCGCCAGCGACGGAACGCAGCCGGCCATGGGTCGTGCCCAGCGCCTCATGGTGAAGCTCGACCCAACGATGCAGCCGTTCGTTCAGCGTGGTCAGGGACACGCGGGCGGCGAGGGCGTTCAGGCCGACCAGGTCGGTGACGGTGAGGAAGGCGTTGCGCTCCATGCCGCGGTAGCGGTCCGCGAGGAGGCGGTGCACCTGCACCGGCCGGGGAATCCCGTTGAGAGCCAGTTCCCCGACGAGGTCGAAGCCGAACTCCGCCGACTTGGCCGCGTCCCGCGTGGTCGACGTCACGTACACCTCGTTCGTGGGTACGTGCTTCTCCATCCGCGCGGGCACGACGACGCCCTCGCCCAGCAGGTCGTTCTCGAACCTGATCGTGTCGCAGGTGTGGATCGCGACCCGGCAGCCCTCCACCCAGTCGCCGATCGGCAGACGCGGGCCGGAAACGAACAGGTTGACGATCTGGGCCGCCGCGTGCAGCGAATCGGTGGCGGAGCGGAAAGCTGTCAGATATCCGTCACCGGTGAACTTGATGATCTCGCCGCCGAGCTCCTCCACGATCCTGCGAATCGGCAGGACCGCCTCGGTCATCATTTCGGTCATACGAACCCGTGGAACGGAGGCCATGGCCCGGGTGGAGCCCACCAGATCCACGACCAGCACAGTCGTGGTTTCCATTCTCACTATGCCGCCCGCCTTCCCGAGACCCGCCGCCGCCGCGGGCACGGCCGGAATCATAGCGGCGTGCAACGGCCCGCCACGGCGGATTCGAGGGAGAACCCGCGGGGCTTCAGGGGTATCCACCCTGGCCTACGTAACCGGCCGCGGTGCGCCTGCGGTCCGGCGCAAACTGTGCTAGCCCACTTCGGCCGGGACCTGCACCGGGCCGCAGGCCCTTCCCCTGGTCAGCGTCAGGACCGTTCTCGTGGTGGTCCAGTCCGGGCGACCGGGTGATCCCGTTTCCGCGCGAATCGGCCCGTATGCGTGCCACGGCGATGCGTATGCCGTTATTCCGCACCGCTGTCGGGTATGTCCATTTTCAGGAGGGTGGGGAGAACGAGACGAGGGCCTGTGGTTCTCAAAGCGAACCACAGGCCCTCGGTTCATGTCAGCTCTGGATGACGCTTCCTGGAGGGCATGCAACCGTGATCTCGGCGACTTCGGTCCCTGCTGGTGCCTACCAGCCCCAACCGCCGTGCCGACCCCAGCCGCCCCAGCCGCCCCAGCCGTGGCGCCAGCCCCAGCCGCCCCAGCCGTGGCGCCAGCCCCAGAAGAACGTTCCGGTGACGTCTCGGAAGTAACCCTGTGCCCGTATCGACGGTGCCGCGTACCTGTCCTTCATCGCCGCTTCCTCATCCCGAGTCCGCGTAGGAGTGATCCTCCTTCCGCTGATCGGCCGCGCGCCCGCCAGCCCTGCCGGTGCGGTCGGGCGCGCCCACCAGGGTCAGGGCGCTCAACCGACCATCTTTCATCGTCGCTCGGCCGCCTTCACTGGTGGTTCAGAAAGGGTTCATCACTGAGCCGTTTCCCTCTCACGGTTCGTGGCCAGGGTCGCCGCAGGTCCGGGTCGACGATGGAAAAGGCTCACTCTCCGGCCACGAGACCGGTGCGAGGCTGATGGCCAGGTCGTGGATCTCCCGCCGCCCATGACCCAGGACCCAGATCTGGGTGCCGGCCCGTTCAAAGCGCACATGGCCCTGATCGGAGTCGTCGGCAGGGGACCACCAGCGTGCCGGCGTGCCGTCCGCCAGCGCGATCGGCTTCCATTCGGCGGGGTCCGCCATCCGCGCGCCCCGGGACTGAACGAACCACACCCGGCTGATCGGGAGACGTCCTCCGTAGGAATGCGCGACTATCGCTGCCCCGTCCTCGTCGTTCTCCAGAACACCCGCATAGGTCAGGTCGCGGGGGGCGAGCACCGTGAAATCCACTTCGCGGGCCAGCGCGGCCAGCGGTCGGGCCTGGCCGCCGAGGCGCTCGGATTCGGCGACGGTGCCGACCGCGCCCAGATCGAAGCGACGCGGATCGATCGGCGCGTCGAACCGCGGGGCGCGCAGGCTCAGCTGCTCGGTCTTCCGCTCGCCGGACCAGGCGGTCAGCTCCAGCAGCACGCCGGTGGCATCGTCCACGACCAGGTCGTAGGAGTCGCCTTCCGGCAGGTTGTGCAGGCGGGGGGCGAAATTCTGGTCGCGCGGAACCCCGCGTACCCAGGTCGCCGGCCGGCCGTCCCGTTCCTGCGCATCGGGCCGCGGGGCGGCCAGATCCAGACCGGACAGGACCAGCCAGGGCCGCACAAGGGCGAGCTCGGATATCCCCACGGCGGTCAGCCCGAATTCAGCGGCGGCGGGCCTCGAGCCGTGGACCTTGCCGCAGTGACGCCGCCGCCACTGCAGGCCCCGCACGACGACGCCGTCGCTGTCCGGGTTGCCGTCGCTGTCGCCGTGCCAGTCGACCCGCAGCGATTCGGGCGTGGCCTGGAGCGACCCGCGCCGCGTGTCCATCCCGGCAGGAGCCTGCTGGTTGCCCGGCGCGCCGGGTGGTGAGACCACGACGCGGAAACCGCGGGTGGCCTGCGCCGTGCTCACCGCCGCCGCCACCGCCGCGTGGTCGACCCAACCCCGCAGGTCGGCCTGTAGCGAGCTCCACCGCCGGGCCGACGTGGACATTGCCTCCAGCGTGTCTCCCAGGGCGGTCACCGGGCGGATCCTGACACAGGATCCGCCCGGAGCGCAGGCCGTCACATCCCGGATGGAGAAGTGGCCGCCGACGCGGAACCGCTGGTGGACAGGAACATCCGTCTCGCGACAGATGTCAATGCCGGGTTGGGTGCCGGCGGTCGCCGCCGGGTGCCTATTACCTGTCGTGCGACCGGTCGCGGTGAATCCGCGGCAATCGACGTTTCTCCGAAGCGCGGCGAGACCGACCGGGTACGACTCGTGGCGCGACCGCCTGCCGCACCGGCTGGCTGCCCGGTGGTGACCCACACGTGGCATATTCAGCCTGCGTGGAGTATGCGCGCCGCGTGACCCGATATGTCGTAGCCCGGACTTCTGAGGAGCGCCACCGACGATGACCGAGACCGGTGTTCTCGTTCAGGAGCCTCGGCCTGGCGACCCCGAAGTGCTTGGGCGTCACCGGGTTCTGGGCCGGCTCGGCGCCGGTGGCATGGGCGTCGTCTATCTCGCTGAAGGTCCGTTCGGGCGGGTGGCGGTCAAACTCGTCCGTGCGGAGCTGGCCGATGACGCGGATTTCCGCCGCCGCTTCCAGCGCGAGGTCCAGGCCTGTTTCCGGGTGGGGGGCGCACGTACGGCCCGGCTGGTCGACTTCGAGCTCACCGCCGACCGCCCGTGGCTCGCGACAGAGTTCTTCGACGCGCCCAACCTGGCCGAGCAGGTGCGGGCGGACGGCCCACTCGCCGCGGACGCGCAGCTGGTCCTGGCCGCGGGGCTCGCCGAGGCGCTGCTCTCGATCCACACGACGGGCCTGGTCCACCGCGACCTCAAGCCGTCGAACGTGCTGTGGACGCCCAGCGGGCCGAAAGTAATCGACTTCGGCATCGCGTCCGTGACCGACACGGTCGCCCTGACGTCGACCGGCCATTTCGTCGGCACCCCTGGATGGCACTCGCCGGAGCAGATATCCGGCCAGGAGGTCACGGCCGCCGCGGATATCTTCGCCTGGGGCGCGCTGCTCTGCTATGCCGCGAGCGGAAAGGCGCCGTTCGGCACCGGCAGCCCGGAGGTTGTGCTGGCCAGGGTCGCCGTCGCGGAGCCCGTAGTCGACCGCGAGCTGATCGCGCCTGCGCTGCGTGATCTGGTGACGACCGCGATGGTTCGTGATCCGGCGAGCCGGCCGACCGCCGTGGATCTTTATGAAGCTTTCGTGGGGCTGGTGCCCAGCGACGTCGCCTTCCCGGTGACCCGGGTTCTCGAAGCAAACCTGGCGGACACCCCACTGTCGACCCCGGTGCGTGCGACCCGGACGGATCAGCCCGCACGGGAGAGCGTGCCGCCGGCCGCTCCGCCCGCAACCGGACCCAGCGGACCCAGCGGACCCGGCGGTGCGCGCCGGCTCGTCGCGGTCCTGGCCGTGCTGCTGATCGCTGCGGTGGGTGGGATCATCGGCCTCGTCCTGACTCAGAACGACGACACCGAGTCCCCCGCCGAGTCCGCCGAATCCGCCGAGTTCACAGCCAGCGAGCCGTGGCGCATCACCATCGACGACCAGATCGAGGGGAATGACGACACAGGCTGCACGGTGACGGTGCTGGACGCGGATGGTGCCGTCGTCCAGCTGTTCGAGGGGGTCTACAGCCGGAAGGCCTACCAGGTCGCGGACACCGGCGTGTTCCACTGGACCGTCAACAATGACGGCTGCCTGGTGAACGCCGACGACAGCCCGGCCAGAACCGGGCTCCCCTTCCTCCAGATGGCCTACAGCGGGGACACCTCCGTGTTCGACACGTCGGGGAGGATCTCGGTCGACCCGATCGACTTCGGCGACGCGACGGACTGCGAACTCACGCTGCGTGCGATCGACGGTCGGTCGCTCGACTTCGTCACGGCACACAAGGGCGACGGCCCGGTCATGCTCAACGCGGGCGGCCCTGACAAGGTTTACCTCGCCGAGGCCGGCTGCGCCTTCAGGGTCTCCGTCCAGTCCTGAGAGCGGCGGGTTCACTCGGTTCGCGCAGGTCACGACCGGCAGTGCGTACCAACGCCGGTGCCTGCCCGGGGGTGCCTGTCTGTGCCGGAGGTGCCTGCCCAATAGATGACACAGACGGGTGCCTTCCCGGCGAAGGGGTCATTCTGGACCGACCCGGCTCAGGTCATGTCGACCTCTGCTCGAGACGTGTCGACCTTGCGTGGTGGAAGGCAGGACGAGGAAACATGACCAGGCAGCAGCGGACACCCATGGTCAGGGGCGGGATCGCCCTCGCGCTCACCGCGAGCGTGCTGACCGGTCTGACGGCCTGCGGCTCCAAGAACGACGCGGACAAGTTCGCCGAGAAGCTGCGCACGAAAGGCTACGGCAAGGTCCACGTGTCCGCGGACATCGAGCGCAAGGGTGGGAAGAAGCGCACCGTCGCCTACGACGCGCATGTCCTGGTGAACACGGACGCCGACCCGCAGACCTGCGACGTCGAACTCGAGAACGACGTGCGCTCCTCGGGCCGCGGTCTCGTCGACTACTTCGACGTCGACGAGGTCCGCGACGCCCGCGGCTCCGGGCACGAGGTCGAGGACGACCGCACCTGGCCGGACAACCCGACCCTCACCCAGCTGCGGGCCGAACTCACCGAGCACGCCATCGACTGCTGACGCCCGACCGGACGCGTCCACCGCCACCGCTTCCGAGCAACAATCGAGGATTTCGGCTTCCGTAGAGCTTGTAGCAGAATCCTGAGTCGCGGCGGATCCGGACCAGCAGCATGGGCTTGGCGGAGCCATGCTGACGGAAGGCGAACCGCACCCGCACTGCCACGCAGCACCGGCAGTTCACCTCAAGCGGGGCAAAAGGGGCGCAGATTCGCCTGGCGGTGCGCAAGAGTGAAGGATTTTGGTCGTCGGAACAACCAAAATCCTTCACTCTTGCGACTCGACAAACAGAGCCGCCGGGCTACCGGGCTCTCGGAGTGCTGACCACGTTCATGGAGCGCGAACCTCCATGCCCAGTCAAGATCTCGGCAGGATCGGATTGGTCGCCGACTGGTCCGGCCTGGTCCACGGGCGCCGCCCGGTCGGCGAGCTTCGTGAGCCCGGGTCGATCGGTGGAGCGGGGAACTTCAGCAACCGAAAGGCACCGCCCGGGAGCCGAACGGCGGCAACCGCACGCCGGTCGGCCGAACGCCCGGTCCGTACGGCGAACGGCCGTCTCGGCAGGGTGTGCGTCAGGAGCTCGGCCACGGCAACGATGCCGAGCGTGGTGCGGACGGACTCGGCGAAGGCACACCCGTCGGCGACCGGGCCGCGCGGTGGCGCGCCGGCCGCGTAGTGGGCGAACCGGTCAGCGAAGCCGGGGATCCGCGCAAGCGCCGGCCACACGGCTGCCACCTCGCGTGTCCGCTTGTCCAGCAGGGCCGCCCGAGTGGCCGCGAGACCGGCCGGATCAAACGCGGCCGGGTCAGGCCCGCCGGCGACCAGCGCTCGCACCAGATCAACCTGCTCAACCGCCAGGTCGCGCTGCTCAACCGCCAGGTCGCGCTGCTCAACCGCCAGGTCGCGCTGCTCAGCCGCCAGGTCGCGCTGCTCAGCCGCCGGGACCCGCTGTTCATCCGCCGGATCCGGTTGCTCGGCAGCCAGATCCGCCTGTGGGGCCGCGTTCCAGCCGCCGGCCGGCTTCGCGGTCCGGCACGAGTCGGCAAACCGCGGCGCGGGCTGGGCCGCGGGCGCGACTGACAGGACGCCCGCCACGGCGTCGAGCTCGGCGTTCATCCCGGCGGCGCTGGGATAGTCGCCGTCGCGTTCCAGCATGACCGGGAGGCGGTGCGGGCATCGGTGGACCGCCTCGGCCAGCAGGTCCAGCACCGCCGGGGGCACGGGGTGGCGGTGGGTGTCGTGGTAGCGGCCGTCGTGTTCGACCCCGCCGGCCACGTGCACGTAGGCGATCCGCTCCCAGGGAAGCCGGTCGAGGAACCGAGCCGGGTCGAGGCCGTGGTTGTGCCGGTCGGCGTGGAGATTGGCCACGTCCAGGACCAGCAGCGCGTCGGTCCGCTCGGCCAGCTCGGTCAGGAAGTCCGCCGGATGCAGATGGTCCGCCGGCCACCGCAGCAGAGAGGCCGGATGTTCCAGCGCCAGCGGCACACCCAGCTCGGCGGTGACCGCCCGGACGTTGCCCACCACCACGTCGAGCGACTGCCGGGTCAGTGGCACCGGCAGCAGGTGCCCCGCCTCGAGGCCGCCGGCGCGGACCATTGCGACATGCTCGCTGACCAGTGGCGCCTGGCACCGCTGGGCCACCGCGGCGAGGCGCGCGACGCGAGCGGGCTGCGGACGCTCCGTGCTTCCCAGGGACAGCCGGATTCCATGCGGAACGATCGGGACGCCCCGGCCGGCAAGGGTGGCGAGTGAAGCCGGCAGCGGTGCCCGCGGGTCCACGGCCTCCGCGATGACCTCGACGAACGTCAGGTCGGAGCGCTGCGCGAGCACGTTCGCCAGCGGCGGGCGCCACCCGGCGCCCAGACCTGGGCTCAGCCCGGATGGCTTTCGTCCCGAACGGTCGTCACCCACCGCAGCCGCCACCGCCACCGCCTCCGCCGCCACCACCACCGCAGCCGCCACCACCACCGTGGCCGGCACCACAGCCACCACCACCGATGTACCCGCCGTCGCTGCTGCCGCCACCGCCGAAGCCGCTGCCATCGCGCCGCGGCCGGTCGAACCCCAACCACCCGGCGAGGTTCCGGTCAGCCGCCCACAGTGCGGCCAGGCCGAACAGTGACACGGCCAGTGCGCGCTCGCCCTGCAGGCCGCCCGAACGCAGCCCGCCGAAGTCGGCCCGAGCCTGGCGCACCACGCGATGGCCGGCTGACGTGAGCAACGGGCTGCGCCATGGCAGGGTGGCGACGACGACCAGCAGCACGGTGGCCACCAGTTCGACCACGAGGAAGCCGACCGGCCGGTGCCGGGAAACCCCGAACACCAGCCTGATCAGACCGATTCCCAGCAGCGGGAGAAAGAAACTGTTCAGTGCCCGGATTGTTCGGACCTGCTCCGGTGACGCGACGAACCCGAACCCGGCCAGATGGCCATGCGCAGCCACGACCCGAGGGTCTCTCGCGAGACGGCTCACCAGCTGAGAAGGCCGTGCTGCTCCCATCGCGCCGACCCGGTCGAGCACCATCTGCTCGACCGGGCCAACAACCCCCGGGGCCGGTCGCCGGGCGACCTGAAGCCACCCGTGCGGCTGCGCCGGGCACAGGTAACCCTGTTCGCACAGCGAGACGACTGCGACGTTCACCGCCCGCTCCAGGCCGCCGGTCAGATAGGCATAGTCCCCGTGCAGCTGGCTGTTCGAATGAACCGGAGAACCATCGGCGCGGCTCAGCATCCGCTGCCGCATGAGAAAAACAAGACCAGCGACTCCCACCAACGCCCAGCCGTAGATCCTGAGGAAGGTAGGGCCGCTGATCCCCCAGGTATCGCCCTGGGCCGCGAGCACCACGACTCCGCTGGCTGCCACGGACCGATCGTGCGGCAGCGCGCCGGGCGGCGTCCAGGAAACCCGGCCCGCGCGACCAGTCGGCTCAACGACTGCCGATTACCGGTCAGGCTCCTTGTCGGCAGCGGTTCAACTGGTCAGAACGTGAGGGTGCGTCCTTCGGGGGCGGTGGTGTAGGCGACGCCGTCGACCTTCAGCCCGTCCGCGTTGACCAGGGTGATGGTGCCGCCGCTGTTGCCGAGCGCGACCGGTGCCGGGACGGGGATCCGCGCCGCGTCGCCGGGGGGAAGCACCGGGCCGGTCAGGTTGGCGCGGTGGCTGGCGCGGTCGATCAGGGACCAACCGGTCAGATCGACCGGCTCGGCGGTCGTGTTGAGCAGTGTGATGGTTTCGGCCTCCGGGGCGGGACCGAGCGGGTTGACCAGCGCGGCGATGATGCGGATCTGCCGGTCGGGCTCGCCGGGGGCGGGGTGGCCGGCCGGGCCTGCGGGCGGAACGCCGACCAGGGTGTGGCCGGTGCTGTCGTGGGTGTGCCACATCTGGTTCTGGAACGCGAGGAAGATCGCGACCCATCGGTCGGCAAACGCGAGCAGGAGCCCACCGTCCTGCCAGACACCGTCATCCCGGGTGAACTGGCGGCTGTTGCCCTGGTTCATGTGGATGTCGTGGACGCCGTTCCCGGGAAGAAATCCGAAGACCTTGTCGGGGGTGGTGGGTTCCGGGCCCCAGCGCTCCCCGAAGGCGTACAGCCGGGCGGTCGAATCGGCCTCGGCGCGTTGGACGTAGTGGTCGAGCTTGTCCGCCAGGTCGTTGTCGGGACCGGGCTTGTCCGACGGCAGTGTTCGCAGGCTGGTGCGGTCGAACAGGTTGCCGCGAATGAAATCGAGCGCGAGCCCACCCGGTGTGCTGTCCAGTGGGTTGAAGCCGTCGGGAAGGGCGGCCAGCCCGGGCAGGATCGGATGGGTGAAGTCCTCGGAGGCGGTGTAGAGAAGCTCCGCCGGGGCCTGGGAGGACAGCACGTTGACCGCCACCCGGAACATTGTTCCGGCCGCCTCCACCTGGATCTGGTAATGCGGGCTGTCCGTGCCGCCCTCCCGGCGGTGGTCACGAACGCGGCCGGCGAGAACTCCGTAGGATTTCAACGGCATGACAACCTCCACCTGACTTTCCCCGTGGTTGCAACGCTCACGCGGAGCGTAGCAGCAAGGTGAGAGGTCGCGGCACGACGGTGCCGTGTTGCTGATTCCGGGATTCCGGCGACCGCTCTGCCTTCGCACCCCTGCGGTCGCGGGTATCGCCGGCGGAAAGCCCGCCAGGAAGCAAGGGAAGGGAAGCGTGCTTCATCGGTGGATGAAACGGGAGGTGAATATTCGTGGTTGGTAGCCCGGGCGGCAGCCCGCCGTCGCTGCTTCTGAGCAAGAAATGAGGATTATGGCTGCGAGGGCAACCAAAATCCCACTTCTTGCGAGTTGCCAGGTGGATCCCCGGGTTCGGCGAAGACAGGCAGGTTCGAGCGAACCTGGGCGGGGTTGCCACGGGCCAGATCCGGCTGGTCATGGGCGCAGCCGGGTTCGCAGGACGTCCAGCTCGGGGTCGGTGATGCCGTGGGCGGCGGCCCAGCCGGTGGCGCCGCCCCACTTGTCGTCGAGCCGCTCGAAGAACGTCCACATGGTCTCCGGTCGGCAGCTGATGTCCCGCCTGGCCGCCGGCCGGCTGTTGTAGGTGGGCAGTGAGGCGAGCCGTTCCGCGATCAGTGGCAGCCGCTCGTTGGTGAGGACGTAGTCGTCGACGATCGCTGACCGCTCCACCCCCGCGATGTCGAGGACGAGCGCGGCGAGCACCCCGGTGCGGTCCTTGCCGGCAGCGCAGTGGAACAGCGCCGGCAGCTCCACCGGCCGGGTGAGCAGCCGGATGGCATCCGGCGCCTCGCTGCCGGACCGGAGCAGATAGTCGAGGTAGTGGTCGGCGATCTCCTGCTTCGACCGGCGCTCGACGATCACCTTGTGCTCCGGGTCGCCGGGAACCAGGTAGGAGTCCGGCACGAACGCCAGGTTGTGGTAGCGCACGTCGGTCTCGGCGAGCAGGCCACGGCCTTCCGCCGCCGCCTCCCTCGGGGTGCGCAGGTCCAGCACGGCGCGCAGGCCGAGACCGTCAACCAGCCGCCGGATGTCGTCCAGGCTGAGCAGCTGCACTGTGTCGGTCCGGAACAGCACACCGCGGGCGGTCCGGCCGCCGCCCGCCAGCGGCAGCCCGCCGAGGTCCCGCGCGTTCACACACCCGTCGAGCTGGATCCAGCGATCGGTCACGAGCCCCATTCTGCCCCGACCCCGCGTGCGACCCGAGCGAATCTGAAACCAGCATTCCGCACCGGCCGGACGTCGCGCGCGACTCGGGGTGACGGGTCAACGCGACTCGGCCGGTGATCGAGTCGATCACCGGCCGAGTGCGGTGTTTGCGCTGCCCCGTGCGCGCTACCTGCGCGCGCTCCGCGGGTTTGTCATTCGTCCTGTCAGGGCTTCGGGGCCAGTGACGGTGTGGGGGTCGGTACCGGGGTCGGGGTTGGGGTTGGAGTGGGGTCTGGGGTCAGCGGGACGGTCGAGATCGCAACCGCCGCCGGAGTTACAGCCGCAGCCGAAGCGGTAGTCGGCGCCGCAGCCGCAGCCGCAGCCGGGGTGCTGGGAGGCGTCCAGGTGATCGTGACCGCACCGTTGCCGTCGTTGACCGTGCCTGAGTTGACTCCGGCGGTCAGGATGGCGTTCACGACGTCCGACGCGGCGAACGAGCTCCCGCCACCGCCGCCACCGCCGGCACCACCACCGCCGCCGAAGGCGCCGCCGCCACCGCTGCCGCCGCCACCAGCGAAGTAACCGCCACCACCGCCGCCGCCCGCGCCACCGCCGGAAGTGGTGGCGGTCGGGTTCTGGCAGGGCGGGACATACACCCCGTTGCAGGGCAGGTTGCCGGCCCCGCCGATCCCGCCGGCCCCGGCAGCGGCGTCAGCGCCGTCCCCGGCGCAGCGCGGATCGGTCAGCGGATCGCTGGGCGGGGGACTCCCAGCGCCGTGCCGGCAGGCGTTCAGCCCTCCGATGCCGCCGGCCGTCTGGGTGCCGCCCTTGCCGGAGAATCCGGCGTTGCCACCATCGACCGTGGTCCCACCGTCGGCGCCGGCGTCACCGCCACCGGAACCGCCGGCCCCGCCGAGCGCGTTGCCCTGGCCGCCGGTGCCGCCTCCTCCGCCGCCGCCCGCGCCGACCAGCATTCGGGTGGACAGGTCACAGGTCAGTGCGGCACATCCCGCCGTGGCCAGACGGACGTCCGAGGAGCCGCCGCCGCCGGAACCGTTACCGCCGTTGAAGGCTGTTCCGCCGTTCGCACCGGAACCGTCGCCAGGCCCGCCCGGCACTCCGCCGGTGGACCCACCGAACCCGCCGAGTGCGCCGGAACCGCCGGACGGGCCGTTGCTCATTCCGCCCGAACGTGAGGCGCCGGTGCCGTTGGCGCCCTTACCCGCCACGTCCACCTGCAGGACCTGGCCGCTCGCGAGGCCGGTCAGTGTCCCGGATGCCTGGCCACCGCTTCCGCCGGGACGTCCGGTGATGTCACCGGCCGGCGAACCGCCATGAGCGGCGTCGCCGGCGATGAAGTAGTGCCCGCCCTGGGCGCCGGTGACGATGACCTCGACCGAGCCCACTCCCGCGGGCACCCGGAAGGTGTCCGATCCGACGGAGTGATACGTGCAGGTCAGGGTCGTTGTCCCGGACAGCACGCCGGTGCTCCCACACACCGGTGCCGGGGTGATCGCGATCCCCACCGGCCGGTCACCCACGGGGATGGGGGCGCCGGGGGCCTTGGTGGCCAGATCGATCGGCGTCACCGTGTCGCTGTCGCGGTTGACCGCGTAGGCGGCCACGCCGTCCGGCGTGATCGCGATCGCGAACGGCAGGGTTCCTCCGGTGGTGATGGTGGCACCGGGGGTGTTGGTGGCCACGTCGATCGGCGTCACCACGTTTTCGCGCTCATTGGTGACGTACACGGTTTTGCCGTCGGGCGTGATCGCGATTCCGACCGGGCGGTCGCTGACCTGGATGGGGGTACCGGGGGTGTTGGTAGCCACATCGATCGGTGTCACGGTGGCGCTCTCGGCATTGGCGTTGTCGGTGACGTACGCGGTTCTGCCGTCCGGCGTGATCGCGATCCCCTGCGGGTTGTTCCCGGCGGGGATCGGGGTGCCGGTGGTGTTGGTTGCCACGTCGATCGGCGTCACCATGCCATCGGCGGAGTCGGTGACGTAGGCGGTCCTGCCGTCGGGCGTGATCGCGACACTGTGCGCGTTGTCCCCGACCGGGATGTTGGGGCCGGGGGTGTTGGTGGCGACATCGATCGGCGTCACGCTGTCGCCGACATTGTTCACCACGTACGCGGTCCGGCCGTCGGGAGTCACCGCGATCCCGAACGGTGACTCACCGACCGGAATCGCGGTACCAGCGGTGTTGGTGACCGCATTGATAGGCGTCACCGTGTTGTCGGACCGGTTCGTCACATAGACGGTCTTGCCGTCAGGCGTGACCGTGATTCCCCTCGGGGTCTTACCGACCTGGATCGGGGTACCGGCGGTATTGGTGGCCACGTCGATCGGGGTCACCGTGTTACCGAAGTTGTTGATCACGTAGGCGGTGGCTGCCGCCGGCTTCGAACCAGGCCCCGTTGTCGGTTCCGACGTCGGCGTCGTTGTCGGTTCCGGTGTCGGCGTGGTTGTCGGTCCCGGGCTTGAAGTCGGCTCCGGGGTTGTTGTCGGTTCCGGCTCGGTCGGGTGCGTGGGCTTGGGCTCGTTGGAGCTGCCCCACGTGATGATCACCTGGCCGTTTCCGTTGTTGACGGTTCCGGTGTTGACGCCGGCGGTCAGGAGGGCAGAGCTGATGTTCGCGTTGGATGCGGCGAAGGAGCTTCCTCCGCCACCACCGGCACCCGCTCCGCCGCCGCCGATCGAGAGGCCTCCGCCACCCGAGCCGCCACCGCCGCCGAAGTAGCCGCCGCCACCGCCACCACCGGCGCCACCGCCTGAGGTCGGATCATCGGGGTTCCTGCAGGGCGGGTTGTGGACACCCAGGCAGGGCTGGTTTCCCGCGCCCCCGACGCCACCGGACCCGGAGCCGCCGACACTGCCATCGCCGCCGAAACGCGGATCGTCGGGCTCGGGGGCAGGCGGAGTCGCGTGCCGCCCGGCGTTGAGGCCCGCGGCCCCACCCGCGGTCTGGGTTGCACCGCCCCCAGGAGTCCCCGGATGGCCGCCATCGACGATGGCGCCACCAGCGGCGCCGGCGTCACCGCCACCGGCACCACCGGCCCCGCCGAGCGCATAGCCCTGGCCCCCGGTGCCGCCACCGCCGCCGCCGCCCGCTCCAACCAGCGCTCGAGCCGACAGGCCACACGTCAACTTTGCGCAGCCGCCAGTAGCGACCCGTACGTCCGAGGAGCCGCCGCCGCCGGCACCGTTGCCACCGTTGTTGCTCGAGGTGCCGCCAGCAGCGCCGCCGGCGTCACCCTTGCCGCCCGCGACACCACCGTTGGAGCCGCCGAACCCGCCCGCGGCGCCCTGCCCGCCCGACGGCCCGTTGTTCTTTCCACCAGATCGGCTCGCCGCCGTGCCGTCAATACCCTTGCCGGCGACATCGACCTGCAGCACCAGGCCCGAGGGCAGACCCGATATCACGCCGTACGCACGGCCGCCGGCCCCACCCGGACGGCCGGTGATATCGCCCACCGGCGAGCCACCGTGAATGTCGTCACCGGCGATGTGGTAATGACCACCCTGAGCGCCGACAACCGTGATCTCGACCCATTTTGTGCCGCTGGGAACGGTGAAGGTGTCTGAACCGACCGTACTGTAGGTGCAGGTCTTCTTGTTGAGGACACCCGAGCTGCCGCAGGCTTTTTTCGGAGAGCCACCCGCCGGAAACTCCGGCACGCAGCTGGTCAGCGTCATACTCAGCAGAACACCCAGCACTGAAACAGACCACGCGAATACGCGACGATTTCGTATGACGATCATCCCCCTCTGGTAAAACATTCATGAACCACGAGAACCTGCCGACCCGGCCTCGCCGTCCCACCGCGACGCCGGGCCGCCACCGCGAACGCGGCAGCGCTTCGTCATTGCCGGCCGCCGGCCGCCGGCCGCGTATCGCCGGGCCCCTTTCCTTCGTCACCTCACCCGGCGCAGGACCGGGCGGGCCGTGCTCGCTGCCGTGCCCGCCCGCGCGGCGTCCGGGGCTGAAGGTGTCTTCAGACTCCGTCGTCGGCGCACAGCGCCCAGACGTCGGAATAGGTGCTCGGCGAGCTTGAGCCCCCGGTATGGGTGAAGGCCGTCCAGTACGCCGCCGTGGTGGTCCCGTCGCTGACCGGGTTGCCGCTCGAATCGCTGGGGAAGCTTTCGTTGAGGTGGTCGCCGCCCGAGCCCGGTCCGGTGAAGTTGGTCGTGGTGACGCTGCCTCCGCTGATGGCGGCGCCCCCACTGACCAGTTTTCCGTCCCCGCCGGAGCAGCCGACGGTTGCCTTCTGGCCGGTGCTCGCCGTGGTCGGACCGCTCGCCTCGCTGAAGCGGACCTTCACGGTGACGCCGCTGACGTTGATGTTGTTTCCGCTGCAGATCGCGTAGGCATAGGTGTAGTTGGTGCTGTTGGCGCCGTTGGCCCACCCGACAGCGGTCCAGGAATCGGGGTTGGTCTCGCCGTCGGCCGCGGCTTTCTGGCCGTAGTTGTGGGCGGAGTTGTTGAAGGTGGGGAAGCTGGCGATCGGCTTGAAGTTGCCGATGGTGCCCGGGGTGGTGCGCGCGCCGCCGCCGAGCAGGACCGTGTTCGCCGGGCAGGTCGCGGTGACCAGGCCCACCGTCGTCGCGGTGGTGGGTGCGTTGGTCTTGTTCATGACGACCTGGGTGTGGTTGATCAGGTTGCTGGTGAAGCACACCGCGAAGGGCGTGGTGGAGAAGCCGCTGTCGACCTGGCCGCCGCTGCCGCCGATCCCGAGCCAGTGCGTTACATCGGTGCCGACGACCCCGGTGGAACCGGTGTATTCGGTGGTGCCGTCGGAGCTGGGTGAGGTGCCCTTCACATGGTTGCCGTTGCCGCTGCCGGTGGCCTGGTTGATCCCACCGCCGGAGATCAGGCCGCTGCTGCAGTCCGCGTGGGTGGAGATCTCGGAGTTGGCACTCGCGGGACCGCTGGTGGCCCCGGGTGTCTTCACCGTGACGCCCACCGTGTTGGCGTGTGCCGCGCCCGGGAAGGCCACGGCCAGCGCGGTGCCCAGGACCAGTGCTGTTGCCGCGGCGTGCTTACGCACAGACAGATGTGATCTCACGTTGACCTTCGCGTCAGGGGTGCGCGATGCGAGCACAGGTGCCCGTCCACACCGGGGGTGACAGCTTCTGCGCGGGTGGAGCGCAGGGCGTGCGACGCTGCACGGGATCCGCAGATACGGAGCCATCGGCGACTATAGGCCGTATTTGCGCAGGACTTGTGGCAGTTGTGTCGACTTGAAGCAAGGAGGTTGCGAGACGTCGATCAATTGCCCGGAGTTATCCGCTTTGTCCAGAGTCGCTCCGACGTCAGACGATGTCCGCGGTCGGATCCACCACGAGATGCCGACCACCGGTGTGGCTCGCGAGGCGTTCGACATCCGGTACCGGTCCCTGGTGCCTGTGGCACCACGCCAGGCTTGACGGCAAAGCCAGAAGATCTTCTCCCGGCACCGCCCGCCGGACGGGCGACACCCGCAGAACGGGTCACGTCACCGACTGGGGCCAAGCCCTTCCCGGACGGCGGCTCGGACGAGGCGTACGAGCCAGGTGGCGGCGTTCGTGGCACGGTCGGCGTCGAAGTGCCACACCGTGGTCAGCCGCTCGAAGGAGGGCACGCTCCACAACACGTCCAACATCGCCGCGGCGGTCTCGCGATCCTCGTCCGACCAGCCGTCCGCGGACTCGGTCACCGCGGCGATCAGCGCCGCTCGCCGGCGTTCGTCGGCCGCCGCGAAGGTCGGGTCGTCCTGTGTCGGCGGACTGATCGGGAAGGACGCCAGATAGGTGAACATGCGCCGGATCAGGTCGTCGAACGTATCGAGCTGAAGGTCTTCCAGCTCGATGTCGGCCTCCTCCTCCAGGCGGCGCATCACCGCCTCATGGAGCCGCCGGTCAGTGGCGAAGTGCCGGTAGACGGTGGTCTCGCTGACTCCGGCGCGTCGCGCGACCGCCCGTACCGTCAGGTCACGCCAGTCCCAGCTGGCGAAGCCGTGGACCATCTCGGCGCCGGCCGCGACGATGCGATCACGGGTCTGGGCCGCCTGCTGGCGACGTGTCGGGCTCTCGTACGGGCGCCGCTTCGGCGGGAGTGCGTCCATTTCTTCCGCCGTGCCCGACTCGCCGCTGTCGGGGTCACTCACAGGTGCCGACCGCCCGGCCGTCCGACATCGTCACCCATCCTTGCGTACCGGAGTCGCGGGGGCCGGCGCCGCTGGTCGGCTGACCGCCGCTCCCGAACGCGACTCTAGTTGCCTCGTGTCGTGTCGTGTCGTGCCCGCCTTGCCGGGGGCGGCCCGACGGGTGCCTCCCGCGGTGGGAACGGCGATCGAGGCTGAGCGGCAATTCGCGTGTGATGTCTAACGCGAATTGCGCTATGCTGCGTCCGCCGACGATCAGGCTCGCTCTCCCGCCCCGGCTGTGCGACCTGCGACCGGATGTCCACACGAAAGGGGACCGAGATGGAAGGCGCGCCTCCGGCCTTACGCATACCGGCAGACTGGGACGACGTCACCGCGGAGTGGATGACCGCGGCCCTGGCCGCCGCCTTTCCCGGCGTGAAGGTCCGTACGGCGGACCTCGTGCTGCGGGACGACGGCACCAACCGGCGCGCCCGCTTCGCGCTCTCCTACATCGGGGAACAAGGTCCGCCCGCTGTCTTCGTCAAAGCCGCCGACCCGGCCCACGCGAAGCTCAACGCGATGACCGGCGGACTGTTCAACGAGACCCGGCTGTTCAGTACCGGTGTGCGGCTACCGCTGGAGCACCCGGCCGCGTACTGCGCCCTCATGGACGAGCCGACACTCGACTTCGTTCTCGTCATGGAGGACGTCACCATCCGAGGCGCGGAGCCTCGAGACGCGACCACACCCATGAATCCCGACCAGGCGGCCGACGCCGTCCGAAGTCTTGCCCGGCTGCACAGTGCCTTCTGGGGGCGTCGCCTCGACCGGGAGGACCTCGCCTGGGTCCAGCCCTTCGCGGCGTGGAAGGGAATGCAGGGCATCGAGACCGGCCTGCGCAGGGTCGCCGAAACCGTTCCACCGGCGGTCCGGTCCCTCACCGGCGCGCAGATCGAGCAGATGTGGGTCAGCTATGTGGGCACCCTGACCGACGGACCCCAGACCCTGCTGCACGGCGATGCCCACATTGGCAACACCTACACCCTTCCCGGAAACCGGGCGGGTTTCCTCGACTGGCAGGTGCTGCGCCGCGGAAATCACGTCATCGACCTGGGCTATTTCGTGCAGAGCGCACTCACCATCGACGACCGTCGGGCGTGCGAGAGCGACCTGGTCGACGAATACCACCGCGCCCTGGACCTGCCTGCCGAGGAACTGCCGACCCGCGACGGCATCTGGCTCCGCTACCGGGCCTCGGTGGCCCACGGCCTCGCCATCTGGATGGCCACCGCCTCCGCCGACGGATGGCAACGACCAGAGGTGTCCATCCCGCTCGCGCAACGCTACGCGGCCGCGTACGTCGACCTCGACACCGCCGGAGCCCTCGACGCGCTCGCCTAGCCAAATGTCGCCCCGCGCCCGCGCCCGCGCCCGCGTCGCAGGTGCGGGTGATCGGGCCGATGAAGCGGCCGGACGCCGCCGGGCGCGGGAGTACGGCGCGGCGGCGGCGATCGCGGCTGCGACCGCCGCCGTGCTCACGGTGACCGCCTGCTCAGGCTCGGCCGGCGACGCCGAGCCACCGGCGGCGACGCCCGCCGGAAGTGTCGCCGCCACACCGCCGGCGGATGGTGCCACATCCCCTGAGCCGCTCCGGCCGGTGGTGCCCGAGGAGGAGGTCGAAGCCCAGATCGGCCCGGTGTACCGGGGATCGGGCAGCGGAGGGACGTACACGGCGGACTGCCCCGGCGACCTTCCCAACCAGATGGGCGCCGAAATGAACTGCCTCGCGACCCGCGCCGCGGACAACTCGACATTCAGCATTCACGTCTACGTGTCATCCGTTGACGGTGACCGGACCGACCTGGGCGTCTGGTACTCCGACGTGACGCGGGAGCCCTCCGCCCCTCTACCGGGAGGAGAAGGAACTTTCACTCCATAGCCGGATCTTTTCGTGCCCGTCGAGGTCATCGTGCGCGAACGAGTAGAGAGTGCCCTTCGCGGCGAGCCCCTGAGCGCGAATACTCAGGTTCGCCGCCTGACATGCTTTTCGTCGACAACGGTGCCGGTGCCCCATCGGTGGCAACCTGGGTCCAGGTTCAATGAGATGAGCCGGATGAAGGCCATCGGATGACGGTCGGATGAAGGTCGGAGGACGGCGTTGGATATGGCACGTCCGGTGAGCCGACCGGTACGGGCCCGGTTCCTGGTGGCGCTTCTCCTCCTGTCCGGGCTCGCCGCCTGCGGGTCCGAGGCGGCGGGCGCACCTCATCCGCCGACCGCGACGCTGCTCAACGCCGCCGGCAGCCAGTCGGTCACCTGCGGCGGTGTCTCGGGTGCCTCGGGTGCCTCGGGCGCGCCCGCTTCGGCCACAGCCGAAGCAGCCGAAGCAGCCGAAGCGGCCGATGCAGGCGGTCCGTGGGGCCAGGCTCCGCGGCAGCCGTTCTTCACCGACCCGGCGAGCCAGGCGGCCGGCGCGGCCGCGGCGGACCCGGCCGACGCCGATCTGATCGAGCCACTCGTACGGACACCGACCGCCTTCTGGGTCGGAGACTGGCTGCCCGACGTGACGGCGGCGGTGCGCCAGCGCAGCGAGGCCGCGGCCGCGGCCGGTGCCACCGCGGTCTTCGTGATCTACGCGATCCCGCACCGCGACGCGGGCGCGGGCTTCTCCGCCGGTGGCGCCCTGAACGCCGCCTCCTACCGGGTCTTCACCCGCCAGGTGGCCGTCGGCATCGGTCCGAACCATGCCGTCGTCATCCTGGAGTCGGACTCACTCGGCCAGATCGACAGCCTCTCCCCGGCCCTGCAGGAGGAGCGTTACCAGCTCCTGAACGACGCCGTCGACGTCTACGCCGGACTGGGCGGCACCAGCGTGTACCTGGACGGGACGAACTGCGGTTGGACCGCTCCGGCCGCCATCGCCGAACGACTCCGGCGGGCCGGCGTCGCCCGCGCCCGCGGGTTCGCGGTCAACGTCTCCAACTACTACCGCACCGAGGACGAGGTGGCCCGCGGAACCGTCATCTCCGGCCTGACCGGCAACAGCCACTTCGTCGTCGACACGTCCCGCAACGGCCGGGGGCCCGCCGCGGGCATCGAGAACGCCTGGTGCAACCCACCGGGCCGTGGCCTCGGCCCGGCACCGACGACTGATACCGGAAACCCGCTCGCCGACGCGTTTCTCTGGATCAAGACGCCGGGAGCCAGCGACGGGGAGTGCGGTCGAGGCAATCCGCAGGCCGGCGCCTGGTGGCCGGAGCAGGCAGCTGAACTCGTCCGCAACGCGGCCTGACCGGCGGTGATCCGGTATGGACGGCCGCTCGGCGGTCCGTCTGTCCTCGGCCGCGAAAGGCCTACCGCCCGGACCCGCCCGGACCGCCTGACCGGAAACGGTACGGCCGCCGGATCGCCCGCGGGTATGCCGCTCCCAGATCGCCCACGTTCGTCACACCGGCCGCTTCGACCTTGAGGTACCCCTCGACCGCTATACCGCCAGGCCCGACGGCCGCCTGCGGGCGGTGGGCAGGAGGGACGGGTGCTGGACGAAGTGATCAACCCCGGGAAGGTCCGTGCCGGGAGGCACGATTTTGTCGATGGCGTCGAGCACGTCGTTGTCGAGGTCGACATCGGCTGCGTCGAGCGCGTCCTCGAGGTGCTTCATCGTCCTCGGCCCGATGATCGTCGAGGTGATCGCGGGATGGCTGGCGACGAACGCCATGGCCAGCTCGGTCAGGGTGAGGCCGGCCTGGTCGGCGACGGTGCGCAGGGCATCCACAGCGTCGAACCGGGCCGGGTCGGCGCGCTCGGCGGCCGAGCTGACCGTGCCCTGCATGAAGGGGCTGGTCGGGTCGTACCGCGAGCCGTTCGCGGGCTCCTGGCCGCGCTGGTACTTGCCGGTCAGCCAGCCGCCGGCGAGCGGGCTCCACGGGATGACCGCCATGCGGTGCCGCTGGCAGGCGGGCAGCACCGAACGCTCGATCGACCGCGCGAAGATCGAGTACTGCGGCTGTTCGCAGACGAACCGTTCGCTGTTGCGGCGGGCGGCCGCCCACTGGGCCTCGACGATCCAGTCGGCGGGAAACGACGACGAGCCCAGGTAAAGGACCTTGCCCTGGCGCACGAGGTCGGTCAGCGCACCCAGGGTCTCCTCGAGATCGGTGGTCCAGTCGAGCTTGTGGATCTGGAAGAGGTCGATGCGGTCGGTGCCCAGCCGACGCAGACTGCCCTCGACGGCCTGCGTGATCCATCGCCGCGACGATCCCCGCTGGAGCCGGCCGCCCATGGGGAAGTAGCACTTGGTCGCCAGGACCACGTCGTCCCGGCGTCCGGCGACCGCCTGCCCGACGATCTGCTCGGCCTGGCCGCCGGAGTACACGTCGGCGGTGTCGATGAAGTTGATGCCGGCGTCCAGCGCCCGGCTGATCACCCGGACACTCTCGTCGGGATCGACGTTGCCGAGCCGGCCGAAGTTCATCGTGCCCAGGCACTGGCTGCTGACCTCGACGCCGGTTGTTCCGAACCTGCGGTATCTCACGTCGCCCCCGTCACTGGGATAGCTGGATGGCCGGATGGCCGGATGGCCGGATAGCTCTGGATGGCTCAGGGGACCTGGACGACGATCCGCATCCGCTGTCAGCCGGGGTGCTTCTCGGCGTAAAGCCGTGCCCATTCCTTGCGGGAGCGGATGGCGGTGTCGACATCCGTCGCGATGGCGCGCCGGGCGCCGACGGTGGCCCGCTCGCGGGGGATCTCGGCGAACGGGTCCCAGTTGAAGAACCGGCAGGCGTTCTCCCAGGTGATCTTGTTGATCTCCTCGTCGGTCGCTCCGGCGCCGTTCAGCTCGTTGAGGACGAACTCGGGCGCGTCCGGCCAGATCGAGTCGGAATGCGGGTAGTCGCACTCCCAGGCGATGTTGTCGATGCCGATCTCGCGGCGCAGCTTCAGCGAGGTCGGGTCGGTGACGTAGCAGGCCAGGGAGTGCTCGCGGAACACCTCGCTGGGCAGCCGGCCACCGAAGTCGCGGCGTAGCCACTTCTGGTTGGTGTAGTGCCGGTCGCAGCGGTCGAGGTAGAACGGGATCCAGCCGAT